>JAILKL010000091.1 GCA_024693775.1 Pseudobutyrivibrio sp. | reverse complement strand
TCCTTTCCATCAATATTAAAAAAGCCGCAGTCAGGGTGTTGCAGCCCAGCAAGAATGGACAGCAGCGTAGATTTGCCGCTGCCGTTTTCTCCTAGGATGCCCACCATACTGCCGGCATCTATTTCCAGGTTAACTCCTTTTAGCACCTGCTTTTTCCCATAACTTTTTTCTATCCCTTTAATTTCTACCATAACAAATCCCTACTAATTTTACATGCTCAAATCGTGTATTAATTGAAATAATAATTTAAATTCACCAATAAACATTTTATTACCATATGGATAATTATTCTGCTGGAATTGATTCCCATAACTACCACATCTTCTATTCGAACAGTGAATTATAGTCAAATGACTCGTAGTACTGAGTCTCCTCATTTATATATTCCATGTAGTTGTCCTTTGTGAGCAAATAATTTCCCGAATATAGCCATCCTAAAATCTGAGAATTGATCCAGTCGCCGTGGTGGCATTCGTCGCTGTAATTATTTAAATCTGTGGTTAAATCAAACTCAGTGTTAAATGAATACAGATGAATATTGTCACACTCTAGCATGAGCTCGATGGCATATTGCTCTGCGGCAATCCAGCGGTACATGGTGCCTTCCTCATAGACACCGCCCCACCATGCCACTGAGTATGGTGTGAAATAATAGTAAAACTGCACGTCAGGATTGGCCTGGGCTCGCTCGATTCCATTTTTTGTAATGTTCTCCTTGGTGGCCTCCTTTAGCTCGTCCACAAATGGCTCCTTTGTGGTAGGCTCACTGAAGCTGGTGCGGTCCCCAAGTGCTGCGGCTGGGCCAAATTCTGCTGTGTCCATCCAATTCGAATAATCGTCAAAGCTGGTGATGCCGCCATCCTTTCCGGACATGGCGTCCTCAATCATAGGCAGGCAAATGTCGAAAAGAATTGACTTATTGAAAAAATAATTAACGTCATTGAAAGGATTGTTATCATAAAGATAATCTGGGTAGGTGCCCAGGTCCTCGCGGGTTCTGTCGGCTGGATCCATGAGGTATGAGTAATCAAGTGGGCGCACCACTGTTTTCACCTCAGGATGAAGCTTTAGAGCCTTCTCTAGGTTTTCATTTATCTCGTTATATGAACCGCCTGCAAATGTTACCTTTATGGAATTTACTCCAAAAATGTCATCCATCTCGCTGGTTTTGAAATTCTCCGCCATGGATGTGCCAGTGATGATGGCGTCATAATCAAAATGACGAATGATTCCATCGTTCTGACTTCGCTCATTGTCCAGGGTGTAATAAAGCCCTGCCAATGGCTTATGATAATGAAAATATGGGTCCACCACGATAATAATGCTGCCAAAGGTCACTAGTATCAGACACAAAATTATCAGCATGGAAAACAACCATTTTTTACTACTAGTAAACATTTATAAATCCTCCAGGGATGTTTAAAAATTAAAATACAAGAACGTACTAATTCCTGAGAATGAAAATACGCTGACTGCCAAAAGCACTACAGTCCAAAGCATCTTTGGAATTGTGGGGCGGAATTCAAGCATTTTTTCGTGGGAATTCTTTGCGCCCAGCACGATAAATAGTGCAAGGAAATAAAAGATTCCAACATAAATAAATGGCAATGATTTAGTAATGGCTGTGCCGTCCAAAAAGTGCATAAGGCCTGGTGTCTGGAAGGCGTATAAAATGTGCACGTCGATGTTTGTGAAATCTACGTAGAAAATCTGCTTGATAAATTCGATGGCATCGCCGATTGAATCAGCTCTAAAGAACACTAGACTCAACACGAAAAATCCCTGGGTAATGAGCCAGCTGAGGGCTGGATGCATTTCGTCAAAGAATTTTTTGAACATGCGAGTGATGATTACGAAAACGCCATTGAGCACTGACCATAATACAAATGTCCATGCGGCACCGTGCCAGAATCCACTAAGTAAAAATACGATGAAAACATTTACGTAGGTGCGCACATTGCCCCTGCGGCTGCCGCCTAGGGGAATGTAGACATATCTGGTAAAAAATCTATTCAATGTCATGTGCCATCTGTTCCAGAAATCTGTGATGGTCAAAGCCTTGTATGGGCTGTTGAAGTTTACCGGTAGGTCAATATTAAGCATCTGGCCCAAGCCGATGGCCATGTCGCAGTATCCGCTAAAATCAAAGTAAAGCTGGAATGTATATGCCAAGATTACCAGGATGGCGTTTGTTGCCTTTAGATCTGCAACATTTTCAAATCCCCAGCTAACTGCTACGCCGAATACATCTGCAAGCAGCACCTTTTTACCAAGACCCATGGCAAACATGTAAAAGCCCTTTGCCATGTTGTCCCAGTTGATTACCTTTTTCTTTTCATCCAAAAGCTGTGGAATGAGCTCGTCGTGAGTGACGATTGGTCCCGCAATAAGCTGTGGGAAGAAGGTCACGTAGCAGGCATAGGTCAAGAAATTGTATCTAGGCACCTCCCCTCGATATGTGTCCACGATGAATGAAATCTGCTGGAATGTGAAAAAGCTAATGCCAAGTGGCAGTACGATGTGCATAAGTGGCCAGTCTGTCTTTGCCACCACATTCACATTCTCAATGAAGAAATCCATGTATTTAAAATAAAAAATAATTCCGAGATTGATAATGACTCCCAGCACTGCTACCGGCTTGCAAGCCTTGTAATGACCGATGGCCGAATTGCGCACCACATCAAGCTCCTCATTTTCTGTGGTGGCCTTTAAAAGCCCGCCGGTCTGGATGCGATTCATCCACAGGTACAGCAAATAATTGATGCAAACGCTGCTGATGATAATGAGCAGGTAACTAGGATTGAAATATCCATAGAACCATAGTGACATGCCAAGCAAAAACAGGTGTCCCAGCTGATACTTCTTTGTCTTGTTCAAAAGGAAATATCCCACTATGCATATGGGTAAAAATAAAAATATGAATATATAAGAATTGAATAACATGATTTTTCCCTCGTCTAAATCTAATTTGTTTAGATTTTATTACTAAAGCAGGATTTATTTTTACAAATTAATCCGGCTTTTTTAAGTGTTTTATAGGATATTTGCTAATTGAAATATCTGGAGTACTTGCTGACAGGGATAATAAAATTGCCAGTTCGAAATCTATTAGTACTTCAATCTATAACTTTATCATAGGTGAGGGGAATTTTAAACTTTATAGTGCAAACTAAAAACCCCGGTGACTCGGGTGAGTCGCCGGGGAATCCTATGACTTTTTGATTTTCTGAGGAAAAACAAAAATCTATAAATTACTTCAACGCCTGTGCAATATCAGCAATAAGATCAGCACTATCCTCTAGTCCGCAAGATACTCTGATAAGTCCTGCTGGGATGCCTGCTGCATCAAGCTGCTCGTCTGTCATCTGACGGTGAGTAGATGTGGCTGGGTTGAGGCAGCAGCTGCGAGCATCTGCTACGTGTGTTTCGATGGCAATGAGGCGAAGCTTCTTCATAAATGACTCTGCTGCTGCACGTCCGCCTTCGAGCTCAAATGAAACTACACCGCAACCTCCGTTTGGAAGGTACTTCTGTGAAAGCTCATAGTACTCGTCTCCCTCGAGTCCTGGGTATGTAACCTTCTTTACCTCTGGCTGGTCCTTGAGGAATTTTGCAACTGCAAGGCCGTTTTCTACGTGGCGTGGCATACGAACGTGAAGTGACTCAAGGCCGAGGTTTAATAAAAATGCATTCTGTGGTGACTGGATGCTACCAAGGTCTCTCATGATCTGGGCTGTAGCCTTTGTGATGAATGCGCCCTCTTTGCCGAACTTCTCTGCGTATGTGATGCCGTGGTAGCTATCGTCTGGCGTGCAAAGTCCTGGGAATTTGTCAGCGTGTGCCATCCAGTCAAATTTTCCTGAATCTACGATACATCCGCCAACCGCTGCGCCGTGACCATCCATGTACTTTGTAGTAGAGTGAGTAACGATATCTGCGCCCCACTCGATTGGGCGGCAGTTTACTGGTGTAGGGAATGTATTATCTACTATAAGAGGAACTCCATGAGCGTGAGCTGCATTGGCAAATTTCTCGATATCAAGAACTGTTAATGCTGGGTTTGCGATGGTCTCACCGAAGACTGCACGTGTGTTGTCCTGGAATGCTGCGTTGAGCTCTTCCTCTGATGCGTTTGGTGAAACAAATGTAACATCGATGCCCATCTTTTTCATTGTGACAGCGATTAGGTTGAATGTGCCGCCGTAGATAGATGATGATGCTACGATATGGCTGCCGCTCTCACATACGTTGAAAAGTGAGTAGAAGTTGGCTGCCTGTCCTGATGATGTAAGCATAGCTGCTGTACCACCCTCTAATGCGGCGATTTTTGCAGCGACATAGTCGTTTGTAGGATTCTGCAATCTTGTGTAGAAATATCCTGAAGCCTCCAAATCGAAAAGCTTTCCCAT
>JAILKL010000086.1 GCA_024693775.1 Pseudobutyrivibrio sp. | reverse complement strand
TCTGGAACAGAATCCATGTAATATATTTCGAAGGCACCCATTCTGATAATTGTACGAATGAGTGGCTTCATTTTTTTGACCTTTGTCTTGGAATAACTATTGATGATGTGATCCAGCTGAAGCATGCGCTCCACTGTTCCGTTAACAAGACGTGTTATAAATGCTCTCTCGTTTTTCTCGAGATAGCTATATTTATCAAGCACGGCCTTTAAATAAATATGAGAAAACTCTCCGTGCTCTAAAATCTCAACTAAGGTATCAGCTGATATTTCTCTGATATTAATCCCTGCCATCTATTACCTCACAAAATGGTATTAATCTCTGCTATTAGTAAAGGCGCTGCCCACCTCAAGAGAGTATCCTCTAAGGAAATCTCCTGCAGCCATGCGCTTCTTTCCTTCTAGCTGTAATTCCTTTATTTCAAGTGCCTGCTGTCCACAAGCTATGGTAAATCCGTTTTTGTTTACGTCGATAACTGCGCCGGCTGCACCTGTCTTATCAACTACCTCTGCTCTCCAAAGCTTTAGCTGCTTTCCACCGATAAAGGTAAATGCTGATGGCCATGGGTTAAGACCTCTAATAAGACGCTCTATTTCTATGGCTGGACGATTCCAGTCGATATTTCCCATTTCCTTTTTAATCATGCCCACATGTGTAGCCTGTGACTCATCCTGTGGAATAGGAGTAATCTCTCCTCTCTCAAGAGCCTCGATAGTCTTTACAGCTAGCTGTCCGCCATCGATGGCTAGTCTATCGAAAAGGCTGCCTCCAGTCTCATCTGCTGCCAGCTCCACTTCTGATTTTAGAAGCATATCACCGTCATCTAGACCTGGTCCCATAAGCATAGTGGTGTTACCAGATACCTTTTCGCCATTGATAACTGCCCACTGAATTGGGGCTGCTCCACGATATTTTGGAAGAAGTGAGCCGTGCACATTGACACAGCCAAAACGTGGCATGTCGAGGATAACCTTTGGAAGAATCTGACCAAATGCTGCAACAACAAATACATCTGCCTCATACTGACGAAGATACTCTACTGACTCCTCTGCTCTAATCTTTACAGGCTGATAAACTGGAATATCATGCTCCACAGCAAACTCCTTTACTGGAGTAGGCTGCAATTTGCCACTGCGTCCTTTTGGCTTATCTGGCTGGCTGACTGCGAGAATAACCTCATGTCCTGCCTCATATATAGCCTTTAAAGTCTCCACCGCAAAATCCGGTGTACCCATAAAAACAACTTTCATCTATATCAATCCTTTCATATGAATAATTGCATATTAAAAAAACGTCCGAGAACGTTACACTCTAGTGTACCATTTTAGGACGTTTTTGTACAATGGCACCGGATCGCCAAGCTCACACATTTAACGCACTACAAGCATCAAACTCTTTCTTTAATATTTTTCAGGTACTAAAAAAAGCCAGTAGAAATAATTGAGGGTACTGGTTTTTCTAATCACTTAATTCTTCAAGGTACTAAAACTGGTACAGCAGTTAATCAAACCATATGTTGATTTTCTAATCACTTAATTCTTCTAGGTACTAAAACTGGAGTTGAATTATTAGCTCCTTGGCTTTTGTTTTCTAATCACTTGATTCTTCAAGGTACTAAAACTTGAAATACCACCTAATGAAACAAACCAAGTTTTCTAATCACTTAATTCTTCAAGGTACTAAAACTATATGGCAGTAATGCTTCACCGATGGAAAGTTTTCTAATCACTTAATTCTTCCAGGTACTAAAACAGCTTTGCGGACTGTATCTTTCTTGACCTTGTTTTCTAATCACTTAATTCTTCCAGGTACTAAAACACCGTTGACTCCGAATAGTTTAGTTCTATAGTTTTCTAATCACTTAATTCTTCCAGGTACTAAAACCCTACTCCGATTAGATTGTTGTATTGTCCTGTTTTCTAATCACTTAATTCTTCCAGGTACTAAAACGTAGGTGCTGGTAAGCCAGAGTGGGGAGCTGTTTTCTAATCACTTAATTCTTCCAGGTACTAAAACCTACTGGCAATTATA
The DNA here is from genome assembly GCA_024693775.1 of Pseudobutyrivibrio sp. Lineage (GTDB taxonomy): Bacteria > Bacillota > Clostridia > Lachnospirales > Lachnospiraceae > Pseudobutyrivibrio. Next base: position 15,526 of record JAILKL010000086.1, on the reverse strand, counting down.
CAGCTGGTGAAACAGTTTTCTAATCACTTAATTCTTCCAGGTACTAAAACCAAGAGATATTATCAGCTAAGTAAGCTTCAGTTTTCTAATCACTTAATTCTTCCAGGTACTAAAACACTGGCCTACCCCAATTAGTAACGTCTATAGTTTTCTAATCACTTAATTCTTCCAGGTACTAAAACCAATACAAGGTTGGATGGTTAATGAGTTAGTTTTCTAATCACTTAATTCTTCCAGGTACTAAAACTGCTCATACTCTTCAAGCGTCAGCTCTGCTGTTTTCTAATCACTTAATTCTTCCAGGTACTAAAACTGTAGATGAAGCGAATAACTTTGATATAGGTTTTCTAATCACTTAATTCTTCCAGGTACTAAAACGAACGATGCTCCATGGATTGACGAAGAGGCGTTTTCTAATCACTTAATTCTTCCAGGTACTAAAACATGTATGGTAGTAATCTCTCACCAATTTCGGTTTTCTAATCACTTAATTCTTCCAGGTACTAAAACCAGTTGTTGGCATTTAATTTGTTTGCCAAAGTTTTCTAATCACTTAATTCTTCCAGGTACTAAAACTATAAACGATTGGAGAGCCGTCTTCGAGCGGTTTTCTAATCACTTAATTCTTCCAGGTACTAAAACACTCTATTAATAATAACTCTAGTAATAACTGTTTTCTAATCACTTAATTCTTCCAGGTACTAAAACTGGATATATTTCTGTTCCTCAGCATCCACTGTTTTCTAATCACTTAATTCTTCCAGGTACTAAAACCTTGGTAGTACGCAAGTATGTAATTGTCCGGTTTTCTAATCACTTAATTCTTCCAGGTACTAAAACACGAAATCCATATAGGCAACCGGTGTGAGGTTTTCTAATCACTTAATTCTTCCAGGTACTAAAACAAGAAGATGATGAGAGAAAGCCTGTATTTAGTTTTCTAATCACTTAATTCTTCCAGGTACTAAAACTTGGAATCCCAAAGGGTGATACACATGATTGTTTTCTAATCACTTAATTCTTCCAGGTACTAAAACCTTTAGGTGTGGGATTGAGTGTGGGATTCTGTTTTCTAATCACTTAATTCTTCCAGGTACTAAAACTTTGCAGCTTCCAGCTGCTTTCTAGTCTCTGTTTTCTAATCACTTAATTCTTCCAGGTACTAAAACGAATACCCACAGCCATACCTGCAGGAATCGTTTTCTAATCACTTAATTCTTCCAGGTACTAAAACCAAGAGACTATTTTGTTATCAAGTACGGCTGTTTTCTAATCACTTAATTCTTCCAGGTACTAAAACATGCGTCTATACTCACCACTATAACCACTTGTTTTCTAATCACTTAATTCTTCCAGGTACTAAAACTTTCATCAATTCCAGTGTAATATTGAGTTTGTTTTCTAATCACTTAATTCTTCCAGGTACTAAAACTGTATATATTAGCACTATATATTAGCACTAGTTTTCTAATCACTTAATTCTTCCAGGTACTAAAACCTGCTGAACATGCCATATACTAAGCCCTCAGTTTTCTAATCACTTAATTCTTCCAGGTACTAAAACTGTACTACTACGGAGGCGACAACAATTTTAGTTTTCTAATCACTTAATTCTTCCAGGTACTAAAACCTTAGGTGAATTACAGGTTCCATGTGCTAAGTTTTCTAATCACTTAATTCTTCCAGGTACTAAAACCCTATCAATTACACTCGTTTCAAGCTTTATGTTTTCTAATCACTTAATTCTTCCAGGTACTAAAACTGTCTTTCATTTCCAGTCGTTTAATATGAGTTTTCTAATCACTTAATTCTTCCAGGTACTAAAACATCAAATCTAGTATAAATATGTTTAAAGAAACTAAATATTGATTAATCATATTTAAAAATAGCATTTGACATTCTAGTTCCATAGCTTACATTATATCATATCTGAGTCGAGCAAACATTGTATTTCCGGCATTTTAGGCATGCTATTCCATGTTTCTCTTATAAGATTTGAATCATTTATCAATTTAAGAATAACCAATTCGCTAAAATCCAACATAAAATCTTTTCTTCCAATTTTTTGAACAATATCCACAAAATGCTCTTTAATTAAATCATTATTCCATTCTTTTTCAATTGGATAATTTTCTCTTATAAAAGATTTTAAATGTTCTAAATCAGGCATTGTAAAAATAATATCATTTATCACATTGATTCCCTCGATATTATTTTCACTGATATAAATATATCCATCTAATGATGTTGCAAAAATAAACCAAACGTTGGTTTTTTCAGCTAAACTTTCGCAGTATTGAACGACGTTAATATACTCACCTCTTGCCAATAAATGATCTATGTTCTCGAAAATATATAAACGTTTTTCAGGAAGCAGCTCTTGTTCTTTGCCAATCAAATCAATATATAGCTTTATTAATTCATAATTATCCAATGTATGAACATCTTTGTCTTCATTAGTTCTTATTGAAGCATGTTGTATCATTCCAAACAAATCTTCTTGTGTATATTGAAGCTCAACCATTTCATCAGCAAAAAAAGAATTATTCACTCTTTGAAATATTGATAGCAAAATCTCATCAATTTTAGCTAATTCATTTTGACAATCAAACTGTCCTATTACCTCTTTCACACATTTTCCTAAAATACTTGTTTTGCTATACTGAATACCATTAATTACATCATTTATACAATTCACTCGATTACATTCAAATTGTTTTCTCCCTGGAATTTCATTGTCGAGTCTAATATTATCGATATAAGCTTCTTCATACTCTTTATATTTTTCAGAAGAAAAATGCTTAGAAATAGAATTAATAATATGTGATTTGGTCGAAATATTTGTTCCACATAACTGAGTGATTTTGTCAAATGTAATTTCGTATTTTTCTATACTGTTAGAAATTTTCATTTTCATATAATAAGCATCCTTTCCACACTAAGCGCTTCTTCCGATAGTCTTTTACTTCCAACTAGTACTTTCATATCCTCATATTGTTTCTCAGTAACTGTTAATAATCGAACATTTCCTTCATTTGGAATAAACTTTTTAATCCTATTTTCTAATTGTTTAGCATACTGCCTATTAGGGCACGTTCTTGCATATACAGAATATTGAATCATTATAAATCCCTCAGACATGATGTCTTTTCGAAATTTTCTGTAAGCCCTCTGCTGTTCCATAGTATCTATGGGCAAATCAAACATACATAACATTTTCATATACTTGCTAATCATCCTCTTCACCTATATAATCAATCACCTTAGGAAATACGACATTTTCTCTTTTCTTTGCAATAAAACTTGCATATTGAGCTATATACTCTTCTATCATATTTGCAATAAACATTTTTTTATTATCATATAGCACTTTATGATTTAATAAATTTATCAGTTTCCTTCTATGCTCAACTTTAAAGTATTTTTCATTTTCCAATATTCTATATGCATATAAATCTACAAATGGTCTTATCGGCTCCATCAAATCATCAACTAAGTTAAATCTGTTATATTCATTTTTATGATGTATGCCTATTTGACTGTTTAACCCATATCCTACGCATGCCCTTGCTATATATGATCGAATTATTGTATAACCGTAATCTAATCCCGAATTTAATAAAATATCCTCGTTTCCTCTTGAAAATGAAGTATCCATCAAGGAATTAAAATAGACCTTTGCAGCATGTGCTTCGCGATTTGACAAATCTCCACTTTCTACCTCGTTTGACAATTCTTCTAACTTTTCAACCACTGAAGTTTTATTTATTATCTCCAAAACATCCTTTTGATTTATTATCTTTTGTTGAATTATGACACGCCAAAAAGAATCATAAAAGTCCTGGGGCTTATCTATTTGAAACTTTATACATTTTGAAACTCTACTATGATTATCATAAGAACAATAAAAGCCAATTGGCAAATGTTCCATATCACAAAACACAACACCAATATTATGTTCTGCTAATGTACTTAAAAGTCTAACTGTAACTTCTATTTTTAGATTATCAAGAACAATAATAGAAATATCATCAAGAGGAATCCACAAATCTCCTTCCCCCTTGTTGATTAACAAATTATTTAGTTTAAGATGAATGGAACATTCACTCTCGATTAAAACAACACGAAATGCCATATACACCTCCCAAACTTAAAGGTATAAGATAGCATTCTCTATAAAGAAAAAGGACACCCGTCGGTGTCCTTTAGTTTCGGCATAAAGCCTTATTTTAGTAGGTCTGAAAAAATTAAGTGATTAGAAACTTTTTCTCTACTAAGAATACTATAATCCACCACTAGTAATTTTTCAATACGAAATTTGTAAATATTATTGCTTACCAACACATAGATTAAATTTCATTTTATCCACGTAAAATCTATCTCCCAAAATATTAGTAACTATTTTTTTTACTATTTTTGTCGTTGATAATCCAACTAAATTTTGTTTCTTATACTTTGCCGAGTTTACTGGTTTTGTTTCAATATAATTTCTCACCTTAGGCATTGTGCGAGATAAAAATCTTTCAACAAATATATCGCCATTTTTCTCATATTCAATAATATCCTCTTTATAGAAAGTTAAACGATATTCATATCCCAAACTAGCTAAATCAGCTCTAGTTTGTCCTTTTTTGATCATCTTCTCATTTATCAATGCTTCGGCATATCTGTCTTCGTCTATAACAAAGTTATCCCCTTCACATTTTATATCGGACTGCTTTATGCCTACAAAATAGTATTTTTCTTCATCAGCTCTATAGTATACATCCATTCTATAGGGATTTAATGAATCCAATATTACCTTCCTACTATCTTTTTCAAAGCCATATTTATGCGAAATGTCTATGCAGCTTCCAACCTCACCATCTTCATATTTTAGATAAGTAATTTTAGGTCCATTGCCCTTCTTCGAATATTTTCTTATCACATCATTTTCTTCTTTTTCATATTGCAAGAAAGGATTTTTTGCATCAGCATATTTCTTCCAAATATCCATCAATAATTCAAAGGTTTTGGGATCGTTTCGACACATCAAAAATCTCTCAGGTTTCTTTTCAACTATGCCTTTAAATTTTTTCACACCATCATCTGTTCTAATATCAAGCTTACTTATTTTATAAACTTTATTGTCTAATACTCGTGTACCATAAATTGTTTGATTGCATAATACTCTATTACATTTTTTATTAACCTGATACCAATACTTATTTTTTTCCGCTGCATTTTCAATATTCGTTTTTATTCTATTCCATTTTGATTGATATAAAGCATTTTTATACACTTCGTCGTATTGTAACAGTTTTTCATATGCCGACTTATCAATATATTCATTATTTTCATAATCAATACATTGCTCAGTAATTTTCCTCCAAGCTTCATATCCCATTTGAGAAAATGCTATTAACATGGCATCAACTGCATGATGTACATATGATTCATCTCTATCCTTTTGAAGTTTGAGATTCGTACGCATCTGATGTGTAAAACTTCCCCTAATAACTTTGATTTTAGTGTCGCAATCTCTAGTTTTAAAATAATCTTGTAAAGAATTCAGAACTACCTTTGAGGCATATCGTGTATCATTTATATTACGATTAACGAATCCCTTTAATACATCAATTTTTGTTATATCATCGGCATATAATAAATTCTCTTTTTTCTTTCTTTTACTACTATCACTATATGTCTTAATTACAAAGTCCATATAATTATCAAAATCCCAGTCTCTACCGAGGTTTGATAGATATGAAAAAGGAGTTCTATTTCCTTTATTTTGATTTTCAGTTGCATATACAAGCACTTTATTCGAACGACTATCATCATATGAAATTGACAATGGAATAATATGATCAATTTCAAACATATCATTTGAATCAATCAAATCATCAATTCTAATAGCCTTACCTGAATATGGACAGACTCCCCCCTGTTCATTCCATAATTTCAATTTAAGAGCAAGCTGTTTATGCTGTCTATAGTCTTTATCAGTTATCTCGCGACCGTATTCTTGTTTTACTTTCTTTGTAATCTCTTTTAGCTCATTCTCATTAACTCTTTGACTTTTATTTATACGTGCCTTTTCCTCATCGGAATTTTTATCTCTAGGCATCTCAATTACAACTCTTTCAGGATAACCGTATTTCTTTATTAAAGCATTAAGAATTTTAACTGTTATTCTAACCGTTTTAGCAGCAACAGGATTATATATCTCCTCGGTAATAATATCTGCAGGAATTTCCTTACACTCTGCAAATCTATCACCACGAGATTTGAATACACCCATATTTGTCAGCAATTCCATTTGATTCATTGGTTGAGAGTATAATTCTGGTATTAATTCTCTCATGATAGTAAAACCAAATGATTGCCATTTACTAAACAACGAACCATTAGATTTTCTTACCTTTATCAAACACTCTATTACATCATCATTTAAATCTAGGCCATTACGTTTAAAGCCCTTTAATATTGATTCTTTATCAGTATTAAGCGTAAGAACATCACCTATTACATCCAAATCTTCTCTAGAAAACTGAGTGATGTCCACATCTATTTCTTCCAATGCTCTACGCATTTTATTATATGCTTCAAAAGAATGATATATTTCCTTCTCATTCTTATCTATTCTTGCTCCAGATATTTGGCAATTTTTATCACCAATTACGCCTTTAATAATTTTAGGAACACTCACTGTTTTTGCTGTTTTTATTTGATGAATGATTTCTTTTTTAGCTAACTCTGTTAATTTTCCATTTTCAACAAGTTCAGAATCAGAGTCAATCTTCAAATTATTTAAATCATTCAAAATATTGAATTCTTGTGCAGTATAAGATGCACCAGCTGCACGCTTTTCATCCGGGTTTATACTACATTTTCCAATAAGCTTATCAAAAATATTATCTAAATCTATATACTTACCGTCTGGTCCTATCTCAGTTGTAAATCTACCATAATCAGTACGAGATAGTTCATTACCAGGGCCAACATAATACTCTCTTTTTCTATCGAAAATTTTCAAATACTCATTCTTAAACTCTTCACAAAGTGATTTGTCTAATGACATTTGTTTATTTAAAAATATTTCGATTTCTTTTCTATATGCTGTTGTTGTAAAAATATTTCGTAGTGTAACCTCTTCACCATCTTCAATTATAGTAATATTTCCTCTATAAGCTCCATATTTTTGAAGACGTTCCAACTGAATCTGACATGGTAATTTATCTTTTAATTCTTTTTCATTTCTAGCTATGCTTTTGCCATAATCCGATGAATTATTTCCATCATCTGCATCATCTAAATATGATATTCCTCTATGTTTCAAGCTAAATAATAAAACATAGTAGATTTCATCAATTGATAATTTATTTTCTAAACCTTTATTTTTCAATTCTAAGGTATCTACTGTTATTTCATCAGGAATTTTATACCCAGACTTTACCCATAGTTTTTTGAAATCACCAATTCTTGTTCTTCTACGTCTGGTTAATCTACGTCCTTGTCTAAATCCTCTTCTAGTAGCATTTTCCGCTGCTTCGGCTGCTGGGAAAATATTAGAACATGATTCTAATATTTCATAATCATCATTTACTACAGCCCAACCAACTGATGCAATTCCTAAATCTAATCCAAAAGTAAGACCCATATATACCCCCTTATTATCTTTAATCTAACATCTTTAAAAAACTAATATAAGTCTAGCATTTAATTATATATTTGTACATTTTATATACTTTGGATATTTTCTATTTTAATCATAAAAAAGCTGGCAGATGCCAGCTTTTTATTATTCTACCGTCTTTATGTAACTGCTTACACAATAAAGGACTTGTCCATTGTATTCGACTCTGGACCAGCCATATTCGTTGTTAATTCCTGTACGTACTGCGGTCTGACCAGCACTTAGGGTGGCCACTACATAGGAGTCAGTATCTGTGACGCTTGGCTTTGAACGTAGATTAACCAAGTCCTTTGCTGTAACTGTTTCATTGACATCTGTAAATTTAGTTTTGAAGCCAGATGTGGCAGCTGTGGCCTCCTCCGCTGGTGCTGCCTGCTCAGTAGTCTGAGCTGCTGCAGTTAGATCTGTTGTTAGGTAACTAGATACTGCATAGTAGGTTACGCCGTCATATACTACTCTAGACCATCCGCTAGTGCTTGTACCTGTTCTAGTAGCAGTCTGACCATTTGTCAGTGTCATTTTCACTGTGCTATCAGAACCCTGACTAGGTTTATCACGTAGGTTCGTTTTGCTTTTGGCTGTGACTGTTTCATTCACATCTGTAAATTTCATAAGGGCCTCTACATCCGCCGAGGCTGTTGCCCTTTCAGAAGTGTCCTTTGCTGTTTCGGTACCGTCATATCCAAAATATGCCACATCCATATCTACCTTCTTTGGAATACCTGGAACTGTGCCCTGATTTGTATACTGCCACATATGACACTGACCATCATATGCTGGTCCATTTGCTAACGTAGATGTGTCCTGATTGTACCATGCCATCCACATTTTATATTTTGTTTCAATTGTTGATGTATTCCATTTTGCATCATCTGCCATCTCATTTTTTGATGCGTAAAACATAGGTGTATAACCCTTGTTGTAAATCTCATCTAAAAACGCCATGGCTATGTTGCTTCGCTCATCTTTTGTTAGACTGAATTGACGACTTGTGCTATTTTCAAAGCCCTCACAGTTATATCCTACAGGATAAGTAATTGGATACTGGGCGACATATGAAGCTACCCAATCAGCTTCCGCTACTGCCTCCTCTTTTGATATAGCCGTAGAAAAGAAATAAGCCCCAACCTTAATTCCATTTTTTTCAGCCTCTTGCATATTGTATTTGGCATTGGTGTCAGCTTTTATTTCACCAGTAGATGAATCACGATATCCAACCCTAATCATGGCAAAATTAACACCAGCTCCAGCTACCTGAGACCAATCTATAGTGCCCTGGAATTTTGACACATCGATTCCATAGGTAATTTGAGTGTTTTCACCTACGCTGCTGGCGCTTACAATGTCTGCTACATTTACTTCCTCGCCAGTTTCTGAAGTAGCACTGCTTTCTGGATCACCAGCATCATCTGTATCCTCCGATTCTTCTGTCTCTTCTGCATCTATGGAATCATCGGTTTTTAAATCTGTGGCGGCAGTGGTGTCTTTTTCCACGATTTCTTCTGCTACTTCTTCTTTTGAACTGCCCGATACATTTTTCACAATAACAATTGTTCCAATTATGCCTGCCACCACAAGAACGATGACCCCTCCAAACAATATTCGCCTGCGTATAATAGCCTTTCTTCTGTGCTTTCTATTTCTTCTGTGTCGCGAATCTGCTGAGCTATTTTCCCTACTAATAGTTTCAAATTCTAGTTTATCCTGTCTGCTCATATTATCTTCTCCTAATAACAATATTACTCTTCCCCTTACGCAAAAAACCCCCAAGCAGCATTGTGCTGTTGGAGGTAATTACCTTTAAATTATTATTCGTCAACCTCTTCCATAAGGTCTTCTACGTTGTAGAGCTCGCCCTCTACCTTGTCTACGTAGATTTTTCCGTCGAGGTGGTCGATCTCGTGGAGAAGTGCACGTGCCATAAGACCCTCTCCCTCAACAATAAACTCTTCCATGTCCTCATTAAGAGCCTTTACCTTTGCATAATTAGGACGTGTTACCATGCCAGTCTTTCCTGGAACTGAGAGGCATCCCTCTGTACCTGTCTGCTCGCCAGATGTCTCAAGTACCTCTGGGTTGATAAGTGTAACTGGGCCCTCGCCTACATCGATAACGCAGATACGTCTGAGAACGCCAACCTGTGGTGCTGCAAGGCCTACGCCGTCTGCATCATACATTGTGTCATACATATCCTCGATAAGTGTCTTTAAACGTGGTGTTAATTCCTTTACAGGCTTGCATACTTTTAAAAGTACATCATCCTGACCATATTCTCTAATTTCTAATAATGCCATTTTTAACCTCTTTCTATTACTGTATTAGCTTTAACTATTCCTCTACAATCCATGACTGTCATGGCTTATAGAGTATTTATAGGATCAAAATCAAACCATGTTGTTGTATTTCTATACTGCTTTTGTGTTAATAAAAAACTGTCTATTTTGTCCTTAATGTTTACAAGTCTATCGTATTCATTTGCTTTTATGTAAATGACCCTACGATATACATCCTTTAGCTTACCTATGTAGGCATCCTCTGGACCCATGATTATTATATTATCATCTGTCTTTCTAATCAATTCTGCCAAAATATCTGCCTGGGCCACCGCGTCCTTTTGCTTTTCGCAGCTCACCTGAATTCCTAAAATGTGTGAGCATGGTGGGTATCCCAGCAGTCTTCTGTAGGCAAACTCCTGCTCATAGAATGTACCATAATCCTGTGACGCAGAAGTGACCACTGCATAATTTTCTGGCTGATAGGTCTGAATAACTGCAATACCAGGCTCGGTGCCTCGACCTGCTCTGCCCACTGCCTGGGTGAGAAGCTGGAAGGTGCGCTCTCCGCTGTGGTAGTCTGATTCATTTAGCGAAATATCAGCAGCTATGATGCCAACTAAAGTAACATTTGCAAAGTCATGCCCCTTTACTATCATCTGGGTACCAATCAAAACATCTGCCTCGTGAGCAGCAAATTTTGAAAGGATTTCCTCATGACCATTTTTGCCTGATGTAGTATCTGCATCCATGCGAAGGACTCTGGCTGCAGGAAATAGCTCCTTTACAATCTCCTCCAGGCGCTGAGTGCCTGCCTTGAAGCTACCGATGTATTTGCTACCGCAGCTAGGGCAAGTCTTGGCTGCTGGTGTAGTAAATCCGCAGTAGTGACATTTCATCATGCCATTTTTGTGTAGATGCAATGCTACATCACAATGAGGACATTTTAACACATGACCACAAGCCCTACAAGAAACAAAGCCCATAAGGCCTCTTCTATTCAAAAATAGCATAATCTGCTGCTTTTTCTGAAGTCTGTCTGCCATAAGCTCCTGCAATCTGCGGCTGAGCATAGAACGGTTTCCTGACTTGAGCTCTGCTCTAAGGTCCACTATCTCGCACTGAGCCATATCCTGCCCCATGGCTCTATTGTGGAGTGTAATGAGATGATACTCTCCAGCCTGTGCCCTGCTGTAGGCCTCTAGACTAGGTGTGGCAGAGCCTAAAATAACTGTGGCCCCTGCCAGGCTTGCTCTATAAACTGCAGTCTCTCTAGCGTGATATCTAGGGATGACCTCTGATTTGTAGCTGGTCTCGTGTTCCTCATCTATAATAACGAGGCCAAGATTGGCAAATGGTGTAAATAGAGCCGAACGAGGGCCCACCATAATGCTAATCTCGCCATTTTTTGCACGCTCAAATTGATCAAATCTCTCACCTGGAGACATACGACTGTTTAGGATGCTGACCTTGTCACCAAATCTAGTGTAGAATCTCATAACTGTCTGATAGGTCAGAGCTATTTCTGGAATGAGGACGATTACCTGCTGTCCCATTTCGATAACATGCTCCATCACATCCATATAGACCTCTGTCTTTCCAGAGCCTGTGACGCCATGGATAAGATAGGTCTTTCTGCGACCTGTGTCTATGTCTGCCTTTATGGTCTCTGCCGCTGCCTCCTGCTCATCATTTAAGGTGATGTGCTTTTTGTTTTGCTCCACATTCATGTGTGGATTTCTATAGGTGCGGACAGATTCTATTTTGATGATGCCCTTTTTCTCCAGATCACGGATATTTGCTGTAGGCACCTCTAGCTTTTTTGTCACCAGATCCCACTCTAGAACATCTACATCCATAAGCTCCTTTAGAAGGCGCTCTTTTCCCACTGCATGACGCTTATTGGTCATAAGCTCATTTAGCTCTACTCTGGCCTCCTCCACAGGCATTGCCAGACTGATTAGCTTTTTAAGCTTTTCGTTTTGCTTTTTCTTTATGGGAATGACTGTCTTTAGTGCCTGGTTCATGGTAGAACCGTAATTACGTTTTAGAAAAGCGGCCAAAGAAATAAGCTGAGACTCTATAGCGATGCTGTCCTTTACAACTCTCGCAATAGGCTTCAGCTTTGTCACATCAAATCCCGGCTGATCATGTAATCCCACAACATAACCAGTGATGGCACGATTGCCCTGGCCAAATGGAATGACTACCTGAACACCCTCAGCAACCTGACTTTCCAGCTCTGTAGGAACAATATATTCAAATGTCTTGTCTAATCTCTCGTGAGATATATCAATTATAATATCTGCATATTTCATGAGAACAATTTTAACATAACTGCTTTATTTTTGAAACGAGTGTGATATAATTAGACGATTTAAGTTAATATTACATCAGGGAGGATTTCCAATGCGTCATCTAATGAGCCCTCTAGATTTTTCTAGAGAGGAACTAGAGCAGCTAATGGATTTAGCCGATGATATTAAGAATCATCCAGATTCTTATTCGGAAAAATGTCACGGAAAGAAATTAGCTACTTGTTTTTATGAACCAAGCACACGTACACGACTATCTTTTGAGGCTGCCATGCTTAATCTTGGTGGTTCGGTCCTTGGTTTCTCTTCCGCTGATTCATCGTCAGCATCAAAAGGCGAAAGTGTTTCCGATACTATTCGCGTCATTTCTTCTTATGCAGACATCTGCGCTATGCGTCATCCAAAAGAAGGCGCTCCACTCGTCGCTTCTCAGCGATCAAGAATTCCAGTTATTAATGCCGGTGACGGAGGTCATCAACATCCAACTCAAACACTTACAGATTTATTCACTATTCGTTCTTTACGCGGTGAAATCAAAGATCTTACTATCGGACTTTGTGGCGACTTAAAGTTTGGACGAACAGTACACTCTCTCATCAATGCATTAGTACGCTATCCTGGAATCAAGTTTGTACTTATCTCACCTGAAGAGCTACGTGTACCAGAGTACATTAGAGAAGATGTTCTTGATAAAAAGGGATACGAATACAAGGAAGTTGATTCACTAGACGATGTTATGGGAGAATTAGATATTCTTTACATGACTCGTGTTCAGAGAGAACGTTTCTTCAATGAGGAGGACTACATCCGATTAAAGGATTTCTTCATTCTCACACCTGAAAAAATGCAGCTAGCAAAGAAAGACATGATGGTTCTTCATCCATTGCCACGTGTCAATGAAATCTCTGTAGATGTGGACGATGATCCACGCGCAATGTATTTCACACAGGCACAATATGGAGTCTATGTACGTATGGCTCTAATTCTTACATTACTAGAGCTAGTATAAATTAGGAGGAAAGCATATGTTAAATATTAGTGGAATTCACGAAGGCTTTGTTCTAGACCATATTAAGGCTGGAGAATCCATGACAATATATCGTGATTTACATTTAGACAATCTTGGCAGCGATTGTACAATTGCCATGATAATGAATGCAAAATCCAACAAAATGGGACGCAAGGATATCATAAAAATAGAATGTCCAATCGAAAGTGTTGATTTAGACATTCTTGGTTTTATAGACCACAACATTACCTGTAACATAGTAAAGGATGATGTCATCGTCGAAAAACGAGCATTATCACTTCCTCACGAGATTAAAAATGTAATCTCCTGCAAGAACCCTCGATGCATTAGCACTGTCGAGCAGGAGCTTGATCAGATTTTCATTCTTACAGATGAGGAAAACGAAGTGTACCGTTGCAAATATTGCGAAGAAAAATACACTGGAACTAAATAAAACAAATGGCCTCGAGAAAACCTCGAGGCCATTTATTTTTATTAACCGATTAATCCTAGTTCTTTCATACCATTATAGATTCCATCCTCAGTAATATGAGAAGTAATCATATCTGCCTTTTCCTTTAAGTCTGGGTTGGCATTTCCCATGGCTACACCTACGTGTGCAAATTCTATCATTTCAAAATCATTTGGGCCATCTCCAAAGGCGACTGTGTCGTCGATAGTGCATCCCAAATAATCAATAAGCTTTTTCATACCATAAGCCTTTGTAATATTCTTTTGAGAAACCTCTCCGGAAGAATCATTGCAATCCTTGAAGCTCATGGAAATAACATCAAATTCATCTGCAAGATCTGCTGCTACCTGCTCCTGTGGAACCTTTGATAAATAGTAGCATGCCTTTTCTGCATTTTCGTATGCTGCACAATTATGCACCAAGTCATCATCTTCCACCTGATTATGGAAAATCTTATTAACATTCTTTGGCTTGTCCTTTAGGCGATTCATAAAGGTCTGCTTCATCCCCTCAAAGGAACCTGTAGTAGAAACAATTCTATCTGAGCACTGAATCATGTATACGATACTATGATTTTCAAAATACTCTACCAGCTTTGTCAAAGTATCTGCTGCCATATACTCAGCATTAATCAAATGATCATGATACTCTACGTATGCTCCTGCCGCAGCAACCATACCATCAAATCCAAAATTCAACAATCTCTCTTCTATTTGGCATTTGCTACGTCCAGTACAAAGTATAATCTTATGTCCATTGGCCTGTGCCTGACGAAGGGCCTTTACAGCCGACTCTGGCATCACGCCATCAAAATTAATTAATGTCCCATCAATGTCAAAAAATATCAACTTACTCATAAAAAACCTCTAACTCCTTTACACCTGTAAACCTGATGTATTGCGTTAGTATAACTCTATTTATTTCTTATTACAAGTCAAAATATTCCATACTGTCCATCATTAAAAACTACTATTCACACCATCAACCCCCGCACATATTATCCAAGACACCTGCTGCTCTCATACATAGTTTGACATCCGCAGTGGGCCACTATATGCCGCCCTAATACAAACAATTCGAGAAGAATTTTCAAATTATCTTAATGGGTAAAAGCGCGTATGTATGGGTGTCCTTCTACGCGTTTTACTATTCGAAAGGACTGTACGTACAAAGCAGACACTTTTAGTTACTTAAAAAGGTTCTACAACCATGTACGACACACAGGCTTGCCTTCATAGATCGTTTCACCTAAGAAGCACAACGAAGGGGATTACTTGATAATTGATACCATGCCAGATTCACGTCCATGTTCAGCTGGCATTTGCCTCGCCGGCCATGGCTCGGCATATCAATTATCTACGTAATCCCCTTCTGTGCTACTAAGGCTCCACTTAAAATCAGGCACCTGTGTGGTACATGGATTGTAGAACCTTATTTACTATATGTTATTAGTGTCTGCTCTTTGTACGAACAGTCCTGCTAGAATTGTAAAACCGTTAGACGAACACCCATGAACAAACAAACGCGCTTACCCATTTAGATAATTAAAATTCTTTGAGAGTTTGTATTAGGGCGGCATATAGGGGTCCACGGCAGAAGTCAAACTGTGTATGAGAACAGCAGGTGGCTTGGATAATTCTAAAAAAGGGCTCTCCATGAAGGAGAACCCTTTGATATATCAAGTAATTAGTTTGCTGGAGTTGCAGCTGCTGGAGCTGTTGCAACTACAAGACCTGTAGCATCTGTCTGGTAGATTGTGTCACCGATTGTTACAACCTG
>JAILKL010000073.1 GCA_024693775.1 Pseudobutyrivibrio sp. | reverse complement strand
GTGAAACGACTTATGAAGGCAAGCCTGTGTGTCGTATATGGTTGTAGAACCTTTTTAAGTAACTAAAGGTGTCTGCTTTGTACGTACAGTCCTTTCGAATAGTAAAACGCGTAGAAGGACACCCATACATACGCGCTTTTATCCATTAAGATAATTTAAAAATTCTTCTCGAATTGTTTGTTTTAGGGTGGCATATAGGGTGCCCCAGGCTGGTTTTTTAGTATAGAGGAGAACAGCAGGTGTCTTGGATAATATATTTACACAATACACAGTGTGTTAACAATTGTGGATTATACTAAAAGAGTTATAATATTTGATATGGGTGAAGGTTTTTGAGAAGGAGGGTATTTTATGTACGACTATATTACTATAGAGCGCAAGTTTGGTAGCGGCGGCCACAGTATTGCGGCAAAGCTAGCAGAAAAGCTGGGCTATCGACTTTATGATCGAAGCGTAGTTGTAGAGACATGTAAGAGAATGGGCTTGTCTTATGATGTGGTTTCCGGGATGGATGAAAAGACTCCTATTAAACCTATATTTAAGGCGCCAGGCCCAGATTATGTTTCCTTAGAAGACCAGATTTATAATACCGAAGTGGATATTATTACTGAGGCCGCAAAGGATACAGGCTGTGTTTTTGTTGGTAGATGTGCCAGCGAGATATTAAAGGATAAAAAGTGCTTGCGTGTGTTTATTACAGCAGACGTGGAATTCAGAAAAAATCGTGCTATCAATGTTGAAAAGATTGCACCAGATAAAGCTGATGACTATATGCGCAAATTTGATAAAAAGCGTGAGAAATTCTTTACCATGCATTCTGGCGAGAGGTGGGGTTCACCAGAGTATTTCGATTTGATTATCAATTCAGGAAAGATTGGCGAGGACGAGGCAGTCGCACTGCTGGAGTCATTAGTAAAATATAATTAGATTATATTTTTGATAGGGTTTTAGAGGGCATGTGTAGCCCCCCTAGAACCCTATTTTTTGTAGCTGAAGTGTAAATAGCAGCTGACCTAATACGATGTGTAAAAGTATGCACACCCAAAGATTGTGGGTGCGACGATATATGTAGTTCATGAATAATACAAAGCAGAAGGTGAGCACAATCATTGGAAAGCCATAGGTGTAGTGGGTGGCTGCGAAAAATAGCGCTACCATAAAGATTGATTTGTATTTTTTGTGATTGCCGACTAAAAGAGTGCGCATGCCATCATAGCCCATGACATTCATACAGTATTCCTGCCAAAAGGCTGTGAACGGATAGAGCAGTGTGTTTACAGTGACATTTTCTGGTCGCAGTCTGTCCCAATAGAAGAACGGCTGGGCACGGGTGAGCATTTCAGGGGCCAACATGAGGATGAGGTATTTGGTTCCTATCATTAGGCCGCCGAAAATAGCGCATAGCAAAGCACCTTTTACTATGGCCTCTAAAACTCGATTTTTATAGATGTGAATTGGCGCCAGCAAGAAGTCTGTGGGCACGCGCTTGTACAGGGGCAATACAGTGACGAGAGCCACGCATAAGCCTACAAAATTTCCATAGGTGTGCATGGAGTCAGAGTAAAGCATGGTAAGTGCTGAATTTACAATGATATACAAAGACATATATGAAATGTAGGACATGAATAGATATTCAGAGTATTGCTTTTTATGAGTTAGGTCTTCACGGTAGGTAATGTCGTTTAATGTAATGATGATGGCAGAGGTGGTTTTGTCATCTGTGTATTGGCGGGTGACTGTCACATCTAAAAAGCGCTCAGGATCTCCATTTACCCAGAAAGGCACGGTACGTTTTTTGATGGTGCCACGTTTGTTGATTGCATCGTTTAGGACATTGTGGAGAGCATCGTTTCTGGCCTCCACTACCTTTAGAACAGAAGCACTGCCGTAGGGAAAGTCTGGACGTATGTGTAATAATGATTGAGCATAGGGGTTGGCTGATAACAGGGTTCCCTTTTCGCTGATTACCAAGATTGCACTTTCTATATTGTCTACAATGTAGTCTGGTGATGATATTTCTGATGAGTAAATTGTATTGTCCATATAATTAGCCTCTTATCAATTAAAAATGATTTCCTGTTGACCGAATAATAGGATAGTCAACAAGAATCCTCAATACAATTTTAACAGATTTGAAAGAATAGTGTGAAAATAATCAATAAAAGAAGGCTCTGGGATCCAACTAAACTGGGAGGTACCAAAGCCTTCAAATATGTAATGCAACACCTTTATAGGGTGCGCTTTTACTTCGATTAAATTGAGATGATGTAAAAGCCTTCGCGCAAACCTTTGTTTTGCAGGTAGGATTGAACCTTTACAACGCGCTTGGTTAGCTTGTGACCGGTCTGAGTGAATCCGTCGGATTCCACTTCATTAAAGGTAATGTCATTACCTTCCTCCACGCCACGTCGGTCAGTGATGTGGTACTTTACAGCTCCTGAAGCAATGTTAGCAAATTCATCTTTTGAAACAAGTACGCTTACTTCAACGTTTCCACCAGCGGCTCCAGTGCGGAGGGTGTTTGTGTCAGCGAAAAATTGCCTGCCCAACTCATCCTCTTTAGAGCCATTCATAGCCTGATTTAATCCTTTGATGAGGTCTTCTCTACTATCTGCCATGGCATTCACTCCTAAATATTTCTATTAGATTGTCTCGGTATTCATAGAATACAATGTTTGTTTGAAATTATTGTGAAATAAAAATGATAAATATTTTCATTGATGGATAAGTGTGGTTGTACAGCTTTTAATATCAGTAAATATGGGCTAAAATGTCCTTAGCAAAAAAGAAAGGTGGGTAATTTATGGCAAAAGAATTATTGACTAGAGATCAGGTGGATGAAAAATTCACATGGAACCTAAAAGATATGTACGAAAACAATGACCTTTGGGAAAAGGATTTAGAGACAATCCAGTCAAAGGTTTCTGAGATAGTAAAGTTTGAAGGAAAGGTTTGCGATTCTGCAGAAAATCTCCTAGAGGTTTTAGAGACATCAGCATTCATCTCTGAAAAGGCAGAGTATGCATACAATTATGCAGCTAGGCTTTTTGATGAGGATCAGGGAAATACTGCCCATCAGAGTATGACACAGCGCATGTTCAGCATTATTGCCCAGATGGGTTCTGATACATCCTTTGTGGAGCCAGAGATTTTGGCATGTCCTAGTGAGACCTTAGAAAGGTTTTTCGTAGAAAAGCCAGAGCTTGAGCTATATAGAAAAGAAATCGAAGAAATTCAGCGCTTAAAGGATCATACTCTTTCTGCAGAAATGGAAAAGGTAGTGGCTATGACAGCGGAGATGTCCAACACACCAAACGAGGTGTACGAGGCATTTACAAATGTTGATATGACCTTCCCATCTATAAAGGACGAAAACGGTGAAGAAGTAGTGCTTACTCATGGTCGTTTTGTACCATTTTTAATGTCAGCTGATAGAAGAGTGCGTCAGGATGCCTTCAAGGCCTACTATGACACTATGGCTCAATACGTAAATACGTTATCAGCTTCTTATAACGGCGAGGTAAAGCAGAGAATTTTCCACGCAAAGGTTCGTAATTACGATTCAAATCTAGTAGCTGCTGTAGATGCAAACAATGTTTCTCCAGAGGTTTATGACAACCTTGTTAAAACCGTAAATGCGAATTTGGATAAGCTTCATGCATACGTTTCTCTTAGAAAGAAATGTCTTGGTGTGGATGAATTACACATGTATGATATCTACACTCCAATGATTGCCGACGTGGCCAAAAAGGTTACCTACGAAGAGGCTCAGGAGACTATCTTAAAGGCACTTTCAGTGCTAGGTGATGATTATGTAGAGCTTCTAAAGGAAGGCTTTGCAAACCGTTGGATTGATGTATATGAGAACAAGGGGAAGCAGGGTGGTGCATATTCTGCCACAGCCTATGGCTGCCATCCATACATGCTTTTAAATTACAATGATACATTTGATGACATGTTCACAACTGCTCATGAAATGGGACACTCTATGCACAGCTATTATTCAAATAGTGCACAGCCTTATATTTACAGCAATTACAAGATTTTCGTTGCTGAGGTTGCATCCACCTGTAACGAGATTTTATTACTAGAATATTTGCTCAAGAATTGTACAGATAAAAAGGAAAAGGCATACCTTCTCAACCATTATCTAGATAGCTTTAAGGGCACAGTATATCGTCAGACTCAGTTCGCAGAGTTTGAAAAGCTTACAAATGAAATGGTGGAAAAGGGTGAGAGCTTAAATGCTGAAAACCTTAGCAATTTATACAAGGAAATCAATGAGAAATATTATGGTCCAGATATGATTTCAGATGATGAGATTGCCTATGAATGGGCTAGAATTCCTCATTTTTACTACAATTTCTATGTATATCAGTACGCTACATCCTTCTGTGCAGCAGTAGCCATTGCAGAAATGATTCTCACTGAGGGAGATCCAGCAGTAGCCAGATACAAGAAATTCCTATCTAGCGGTTGTACAGATGCTCCAGTTGAGCTATTAAAAATAGCTGGAGTTGATATGACAACTCCAGCTCCTATAGAATCCGCTCTCGCTAAAATGGGTGAGATTGTAAAGGAATTAGAAACCTTAGTTTAAAATTCCATCTACGATGCCTAGATTATCAAAGGTTGCTAAGTAATCCTTGATAGTCTCAGGACGTCTGATAAGCTTGAAAGTGCCGTCTTCCTTTAAAAGGACCTCGGCGCTTTTTAGTTTACCATTGTAGTTGTAGCCCATTGAATATCCGTGTGCACCTGAATCGTGGATAAAGAGAATATCTCCCATATCAATCTTTGGAAGCTGTCTATCCACAGCAAATTTATCACAGTTTTCACATAATGAACCAGTTACATCATAAGTGCAGGTAGCTGGTGCATCTTCCTTTCCAAGCACTGTAAGGTGATGATATGAACCATAAATTGCAGGACGCATTAAATCTACAGCACAAGCATCTACACCGATGTACTCCTTGTAAATGTGCTTTTCATGAATAGCTGTAGTAACAAGTCCGCCATAAGGTCCCATCATGAAACGTCCCATCTCTGTAAAGATTGAAACATCTCCTAAACCTGCAGGAACTAAAACTTCATCAAATGCCTTGTGAACACCCTCGCCAATAACAGCGATGTCGTTAGGTGTCTGATCTGGCTTGTAAGCAATGCCTACACCACCTGAAAGGTTTACAAAGGAAATAGCAATACCTGTCGCTTCTTTTAATTCAACAATAAGCTTGAATAAATCCTTTGCCAAGGTAGGATAGTAATCATTTGTAACTGTGTTTGAAACAAGGAAGGCATGGATACCAAATTCTTCAACGCCCTTATCACGAAGTATCTGATAAGCCTTGAAAATCTGTTCTTTTGTCATACCATACTTGCTATCACCAGGGTTGTCCATGATGCCATTTGAAAGCTCATAGGTACCACCTGGATTGTATCTGCAGCTCATCTTCTTAGGAAAATGGCCTACTGATTTCTCGTAGAAATCAATGTGTGTAAAGTCATCTAGATTTACGATTACACCTAAGTCGTCCGCATATACGAATTCAGCTGCTGGTGTATCGTTTGACGAAAACATAATGTCATCGCCCTTGAATCCGAGCTCGTTTGAAAGTGCAAGCTCTACATACGAAGCGCAATCTACGCCGCAGCCTTCCTCCTGTAAAATCTTAAGGATAAATGGATTAGGATTAGCTTTTACAGCGAAATATTCCTTGAATCCTTTATTCCATCCGAAGGCTTTATTTACCGCTCTGGCGTTTTCACGTATTCCTTTTTCATCATAAATGTTGAATGGGGTTGGAATAGTGCGTGTGATTTCTTGAATCTTCTCTTTAGTAACAAATGGTTTTTTCATAGGTACTTCATCTCCGCTAAGGTTTTTCTAAGTGTATCGTATTCTTCAGTTTCTGGTAGTTGCTCCAACAGCTGTTTTAAATCAGCTTCCACCTGTTCCTTTGAGGCATCCTTAGAGATGTAATTTGCAATGGGTACGTCGGCTCCACGTTTCATAATGGCCTTTATATTCTTGACGTAATTTTGTGTCTCCTCATAAGGAGGAACTCCATTAAACATGTCCACAACACTACTACCTGCATTATATGCAGCCAAAGCCTTGTCTACATCACCATCGTATTGCTCTAGCTTTTGGGAAATATAATCGGCACCTGCCATTATATTTTCATACACATCAAAAGGATGATCTAGGCCAAGTTCAGCAGCGGTAGCAGGCATAATCTGCATAATCCCCATAGCACCGGTATGACTGACAGCGTCTGGATTGAATCCGGATTCCTGCTGTGCCATAGCAGTCAATAGATCATAGCTGACACCGTATTTTTGACTAGCCTCAATAAAAATATCCTTATAGGATGTGACAGTGGAAAGCTTGTCGGCCACAGTACTGGTGTTAAGCGCCTTAATAAAGGCATCACTACTGGACACCGACGAAGAATTGGAAACTGCTGAAGGACCGTCTATCACCTCTTCATAGGTGACACCTGTCCCAGGAGAAACCACCGAAATTTTCATACTCAAATACCCCCGTAAAACATAAAAATTGCTTTACAAAATTTATATTCAAAAAGGTCCACAACAGTTGACATCATGGTCCGTTTTTGATATCCTTTTTCTTGCTGATAAAGCGCTGGCATGGCTCAGAGGTAGAGCACTTCCTTGGTAAGGAAGGGGTCACGGGTTCAATTCCCGTTGCCAGCTTTTTTTGTGCCAAAAATTAAATATGGACTCAGCTTTTTTTATTAGCAATTACTTTACCACAGTAGAGTGATGATGTAAACCCTATTGAGCACAATTTATTTTTCTAAACCAACCTCTTCTTTGGCGATTCTATCAGCTTCCTCATTACCTGGAATTCCCGTATGAGCCTTTACATGAACAAAATTTACCTTTAGGCTATCTTTGATTTTGTTATATTCCTCAACATAAAACTTAGAAATCTTTTTATTGGTTTTCCACATACCTGTAGGCCATTTTTCAACACCCTCATAATCATAGAAGAGAGTCATCTCTGTAATGCCCAACTCCACAGCCTTTTTCATAGCTGCCACAGCACCGTGCACCTCGCCCGAAACATTTCTTGAAACAGCCTCCTCAGGGTCATTATCATTACCACGAATCTCCACGTCCGGCTCCACATCGCTATAATGTAAAAATCCACCAAAGCCATACACACCAGTTGCTACATTAAATGAGCCATCCGTAAATGCGTATATCTTTGGAAGCTTATCAATACCATCAAAATTTCCAGAGCTTTTTGCAGGAGCCTCAGAGGTATTACCACCCATAAAGGACTCAGCCTCAGCCAATGTCTCAAAGCCCTTAAAGGTGGCACCAGGATATCCGCTGGTATTAGCCTGACACTCCGCCCATGTTTTATATATACCAGGCACCTTGCCTGTTTTTACCGCATAAAAATTTTTCTTTGCCATTGTATTCTCCATTTCCTAAATATACCTACATGGTATCGGTTCTGCCCTATAAATGCAATGAA
>JAILKL010000046.1 GCA_024693775.1 Pseudobutyrivibrio sp. | reverse complement strand
CGAGTGGCTCAGTTGGTGGAGCACCACCTTGCCAAGGTGGGGGTCGCGGGTTCGAGTCCCGTCTCGCGCTCTTTTAATGCAGAAAATGAGGTCATCCATTTGGATGGCCTCATTTTTGCATTAAAGAGCACTTCAATCGAGACGGGACGACCTATCACGATTTATCGAGCTTGCTATGAGAAATCGTGATGCTTCCTTATTCCCGTCTCGCGCTCGACGTTTTGAGAGTCTAGAATGCTTGATAATTCAAGTTTTCTGGGCTTTCTTTTTTTTGCGAAAGGAACGATTTTTTGGTGACCACCAGGTGTTCCCTGAGGGGTAGAATCCATCTTCCATCTGAATTGCAGAAAATGAATTCTGATTCAATCCCAAGTTTCTCTTGCTTTGCGTTGATTTCATTAAGTAATGATTCAATGGCAAATAACATAGCATATCCATTGATGTAGTAATCACCGAAGCGTTTTAATCCTGAATCAATACGTCTTCTTACTTCATCTTTAAGCATTTCTATTTCATCTGGAGAAAAAATCTTTTCTTCTGATTTAGCTTTTGAAAATACCTTTAAAACTAAGAAAAGTCTTTTGCTTGGGATGTGTTTCAGTAACCCATGGGCTGCCACGTTTACAACGTTTGCTGGCTTATAGATATGGGTTTAGTATGGCAGAATGCAAATCAATCAGTGAAGCAGCCGCTTTTTTCCATCTGACAGAAAATTATCTTAAAGCAATTGAAAAGAATGCCTTGGCAGAGCTTAGGGAAGGTATGAATGATGGGAAGATTATTTAATATTAATATATCATATAATCAAATTATAGACTGCTATAGCCAAGGCTCTGATTCTAGTACATAATCAGATTATATTTTTCAAATTGTTACAGTTCATAGTTTTTTCATTATTAGTACATAGGTGTATGTTAGATTAAAGATTAACTTATAACATGTTTTGAAAGGAGTTTTTTTGAAATAAAACTCGAGGTATATAAAAAACTTGTTTCCACAGCCAATATATATGCAATGGCTAACGTAATAACTGGTGATGGTGGGGAACAGACACTTGATCCAGATGATTACTATATACGTGTTGTTAGCACTAAAAATGTAAATACATTTACTACAGACGATATAATCCCTTATCTGCTCAAAGTTACTCCTGTAGCGACTCCAACTGCATTAGCCATTAATCGTTTGGAAGATTACAATGGCAATAGTATCTATGTTGAATATAATGAGGGGGGAATTATTCAGAGTAGAAAGAGACCAATATGGTAACACATTTATACGAGTATATGGTCTTCCAACTGTAACCGCATCTCGGAATTTTTACTTATATTGTTATACAGCGAATTAATAAGTACAGGAGAAAGTTATAATGGAAAAAGTTAATGTTAATATATCGACAAATAAGATACAGTTTCCCTCTCATGTTAGCGAAGAAAAAACTTCTGTAGTGTTAGAAAACTCATGCGATAAAGAGAATACAACAAATGATACGGATTATCTGATTGATATTTCGCAAAGTGGAAAAAACAGAGCCTATAATAATTATTATAAAAAGGCAGGAGTGTCATCGGCACGTGAAGCATGGGAGGATTCATCAAGACAAATAAAAGGATTCTCATGTATTACTGGACCGGATGCTGATTTAGCGGAGGCTATGCGATATGAAGAGCCAGAAACATATCAAAAATGGATTGATTTACGCTGTAAATATATGGATACTCTTACACATGATAATAACGGTTTAATAACATATACAATGACCTATTCAGAGGCCGATGTACCAGAAGAAGGAAAACAATATCTAAATGAGGCTAGTAAAATTATGAGTGCTTATTCTAAGCGTTATTTTGCTAGCCATGCTACTAAGCATATAGAAAATACTATTAGTCAACTTGAGAGTAAGTACTCGGATGAGGTTCATGATGTAACCTTTAATATGTATGGTGGAAATAATCCAGTTGCTGAAAGTATGTGGAGATATAATTCAAAGTTTAGTGTAATGATATCTAAAGGTATGCTTGATACTTTAATGGGAACTAATGTGGATGAACGTAATAAATTATTATCTTTTATAGATGATTCTGTAAATAAGTTGAAATTAGCGGAAGTAAGTTATGAAGGTGATTTGGAATGGTTAAGATTTGGATTAAGACTTAATGATGATTGGTCTATCAGCTATCATGCTAATTTTAATAACTGCAAAGAAAAAGATGGAATACAAGCAGCTTCTACCGATGAATTACTTCAAAAACTTGCAAGCTATACTCGTAGGTAGATAAACTGTGATGTAAAAGATTTAGGGCTGTTGCTTCGCAGAGGTGTCCACTGGACACCCGCACCCCGTCTCGCGCAAATGAGCGAGATGTTTCCTTAATCCCGTCGAGCGCGGACTACAACAAGGGATGCAACTGGGGACATTCGTTGTTTCAGGGCTTATAGCCCTTATTTTTTTACTTATTGTGTCATTATCCAAACATCTCATTCCAACTATCAGTATCAATATCACCAAGTCGTGATACTTTCTTATAGTGGTCTGTTGTAGCTGAATCGGCATGACCTGAGGTTAACTGTTGTTAAGCCTACAAATTCGTTTGTTGTAATAGTATGTATGTCATAAATAATTCAAATGTTCTTGCTATAATAATTGAGTATTCATGCAAACGTATAAGTTAATCAATAATAAGGCGATGAAAAATATCTGTGGGCATAGCTATAAAAAACTATATATTAAAAAATTCATTATATATTGGGTTATTCCATTATGTATAGTATACATTATACTGAAATTCGTTCTCTTAAATGGCGTTGTCGTTAGTGGCAGTATGGAGCCAACGTTAATGACTGGTTCTTTGCAGGTGGGAAATCGACTTGCCTATATCTTTGGAAATATTGAGCGTGGAGATATAATCTACTTTCATAGGGACAATGATATTGTTGGTAAAAGAGTTATAGGTATTTCTGGGGATAAAATTGAGTTTCATGATGGAGATGTATATATTAATGGAGACAAAATAGATGAAGACTGTCTAGCATTTGATACAGATACTAATTGCAGTAAAACCTTTATTGTCCCAAAGGATAAAGTCTTTGTTTTAGGGGATAACAGAGAAAACTCTTACGATTCTAGATATTGGGAAGAACCATATATTAATAATGATGACATAATAGCTAAATATATGTTTTCTTCTCCACCCATATTAAAAGCATTTTATAAAAATGAAGAATCTTTTAGTGTTTTTTTACCTACTGGGACGAGCCAACCACTAAATCTCGGTGAAACAGGTGAAATGATTATAATGGAGGATTATTTCACGGAAAAAGCAACAATTTGCATAGATGCAATATATGGTGGTAGTGAAGCTGAAAGACTGATTTTAACTTATGGAGGAAATAAAACTACTTCATCAGCGAATACTGATTTTGTTGTGGTGGAATATAGTACAAGTATAAACCCTACTGAACATTATATAGATTGTAAGTTACTTGGAGAAGACGGTAATAATTTGAAATTTAATGGCAAACTATATTCATCAAAATGCTATGACATGTATTCAAATATGAGCTATAAGGATGGTGTATATTCAAATATATATGTTTATTATGAACTTCCTAACACTATCGACAATTATATTTTGAAATTTGGTACTTCCTCGGCAGAAGAATTTATAGATGGTGGTTATATTACGGCGAATTATTTAATTGAAGATGGCGAATTTTCAAACTAAAAATTGAGCAAAAATGCGCAAGTTGGAAGAAGGTATGTGAAATTTATAAAAGTGATATTATGCTATAATACATGTATAGAAAGATATAAGAGGTAGTTTAATATGGTAAAAAATATAAATAAATTATCTTTAAAAGCAGGATATATGCTCTTAATTTTATTTTTCATAATGATAACAAGTGTCAAAATATTTTCGCTCGATAAATTAACAGTAAGAACACTTACTGAAGTATGTATACTTAATGGAAGTTCAGCAAGCACTTACGGAGAAGATGGTAGTGAAATATTTTATATAAAAGATGGTGTAATAGTAAATTATGATATAGTTTACGCAGCGGGTGTAACGGACGAACAAATAGCTCAATGGCAAGCGGAGGCAGCCGCAAACGGTGTTAATACCCAGTCCTCTATATCAAACAGTGACACACAAGCTAGTTCCGATGATTCAAATAATAGCGGCACGACAAATTCTAGCAATAATTCAAATAGCAGTTCTAGTTCGACTACTAGTTCTTCTCAAACACAAACTGAAGCACCTACTTATACTGATGAAGAAATCGAAGCTGCTTGGCAGGAAACCGATAGAGTAGAATCTACTTGTACTGAAGCAGGATATGTAGAATACACTAACTCATTAACTAATGAAACAAAAACTGAAGAATTGGAATTGGCAAAACACCAATATGAAGAAGCAGAGCGTATAGAACCAACATGTACGGAAGATGGTTCGGTTACTTACACTTGTTCAGTCTGTGGAGATACATATGATGAAGCGATTTCTGCGACAGGTCATTCATATGAATGGGTAACTACCAAAGAAGCAGGTATATTCACTAATGGACTCGAAGAAGAAATATGCTCTGTCTGTGGTGAAAAGAGTGGGGCTACGCATACATTATCAGCAAAAATTACAAATTCAGTTGTATTACTAATTATTTGTGGAATAATAATCGTAACTGTAGGTGCTTCTAGTTTTATACTTTTGCATAAAAGACAAGCGAAAAATGTCCAGCAAAGTAAGAAGTCTTAGTTTCATTTTAACCTACATGATATATTATAGACTAAAGAAAGTGCTCATTTTAAGGTGGATGCTCCCGAAAGATTAAGTGTTAGCTCTTAGAAAGGGCTGCCTCTCCCGTTGGCAGACAGGAGAGGCATTTTTAAGAGTACATTATTTATGCAAAAATGATAGATAAATGAGAATAGCAAATAAGTGGGGACAACAAGGGGATATTAAGGCATGTCACAAATTGTGATGTATAAAATAAGTCAGCTTATATTGTACTTTCGATGCAAAACCTTTAATGTAATCGTAGGAGAAGTATGGGAGGATGCGCAATAGATTATTCTAAAAATGGGGAAATAATAAATGTAACTTTCTCGTCATATAGGGATTTGTCTATGTGACTAATGAAGAAGTATTTATAACTAATCCATACTTATACCTCATTACTACTAAGGTCGCAGTAGTTTACAACAAAACCTCCTTTTCTTATAATGCATTGTTTCATAATGTAGGCAATAAGAAACATACTTTTTGTGTACTTAAAATAAGTTCATTTTATCGTAACAGTAAATTGTGAACTTAAAATGTACTTATAAGGATAACCACGGAGAGCAGAGCATGAATAAAGAAAAAGATAAACGAGATAGATAAAGACTTAAGGACGGGTTTAGTCTATTTAAGGCACCTTGACATTTGCCTTAAAAATGCTATTATATAATCAAAGTTGGGAAACCAACGTGGGCTGTTCGAAAGATCTGGGTCCAACCTAATTGTGCGGGAAGACTTCCCGCTTTTTTTTTGCTATGAATGAATTAAGTATATTTATTGATGAGTCAGGTGATTTTGGAGGATTTCAAAAACATTCGCCTTATTATATTGTTACAGCAGTGTTTCATAATCAATCTAATGACATCAATCCTGAATTAGAAAAACTGAATAGAGAGCTTAGCAATTTAGGCTATAAAAATCCTATAATTCACACAAGGCCACTAATAAGGCGAGAAGATGATTATAGTGAAATGACTCCAAATGAGCGAAGAGCTATATTTACAAAATTATTCTTTTTTGCTATGAGGTGTGGCATTAAATATAAGACTTTTTTATATTCAAAAAAAGAATTTTCTGATGTATATAAACTTCAGGCGAGAATAGCTAAAGATATGTCTCAATTTATGAAGGATAACATGGGATATTTTTATAGTTTTGATAGAGTTATCCTTTACTATGACAATGGTCAGCATGAATTATCTCGAATTCTAAATATTGTGTTAGCTACAGTCTTGCCAGATTATGACACTCGTGAGGCTATGCAGAAAGATTATAGATTATCACAAGTTGCAGATTTATTATGCACATTGGAACAAATGAAACAGAATCTTGCAAACGGAATTCATCTATCTAACTCTGAAATGTTGGTATTTCATAATGCAAGACAATTCAAAAAAGATTTTTTGAAACCATTGAAAAATTTAGAGTTTTGATGTGTGTTTTAAGTGCCCCATCAGGTGTTCCCTAAGCATATAGCGGTGCTAGAATCCCCTTTCTATCAGTATTTTAAGATAAGGAATGCGATTCGAGTCCCGTCTCGCACTCTTTTAATACAAAAAAATGAGGTCATCCATTGGGATGGCCTCATTTTTGTTACTCTTCTGTAAGACTTGATAAATAATCCTGAATAGCTGAAGTGCTAATATCGTAATATTCATATGTAGCATTTTCTGCAGCAGCATCCTGTACTTTTGTATATACAGAGAATCCAATCCATGAGAGAATAGCAACTCCGATGATACATACGCAGGCAATGCTGAAAATATATTCTATCTTTTTCTTACGAACAAGTGACTTACGATGAAGTTTATCATGTTTTTTCTGTTCTACCTTTACCTGGCTCATAATACTTCTCCTTAATCAAAACTAATAAAATAGTACAGCAATTCTGGGGTTTTTTCAAGCAAATATCTATGTAGAAATAAATACATAAAAGGTGCTGTCAAAACCCAATATGTTGTGGTAGTATTAATTATAATATGCAAGATTGGGGTACTTTAACCAAAGGAGAGTAATTATGAGTAAAGCAGATATTATTTTCAAAGATATGTGCCGCGACATTTTGGAAAATGGCACAGACACAAAAGACGAATTGGTGAGACCTATATGGCAGGACACAGGAGAAAAAGCATACACTATTAAGCAATTCGGTGTTGTTAACAAATATGATTTACGCGAAGAGTTTCCAGCTCTTACACTAAGAAAAACAGCATTAAAATCATGCATGGATGAGGTTCTATGGATTTACCAAAGAAAGTCAAACAACATACATGATCTAAAGCCACATGTTTGGGATGAATGGGCTGATGAAGAAGGCTCTATCGGTACAGCTTATGGATACGTAGTAGGAGAAAAGTTCGAGTTCAAGGGCGAGCAGATTGACCAGATGGATTATGTATTAAAACAGCTAAAGGAGACACCTTATTCTAGACGAATCATGACCAATTTATATCAGTTCCATGATTTGGCTACAGGTCATCTTGATCCATGCTGCTATTCAGCTACATACAATGTTACAAAGGATAAAGAGACAGGCAAGCTTGTACTCAATATGGTATTAAATCAGCGTTCACAGGATATTTTAGCTGCAAACAATTGGAATGTTTGTCAGTATGCAATACTTCTTATGATGGTTGCTCAGGTAAATGACATGATTCCAGGTCAGCTTATCCATGTTATTGCTGATGCGCATATATACGATAGACACGTAGATGCAATAAAGGAATTGCTTACACGTCCAGAGCTTCCAGCGCCAAAGGTAAGACTTAATCCAGATGTAAAGAATTTTTATGATTTTACAACAGATGATCTTATTGTTGAGGGTTACGAGGCAGGCGAGCAGATTAAAAATATTCCTATCGCAGTTTAATAAAGTGACTTATATATAGAAGGGAAGGATTATTTATGAATTTAATCGTTGCAGTAGATAAAAATTGGGCTATAGGCAAGGACAATAAGCTTCTTGTTAGTATTCCAGATGATATGAAGTTTTTCCGTTCTACTACTACAGGAAAAGTAGTTGTTATGGGAAGAAAGACACTTGAAAGCTTCCCTAATGGAAAGCCACTTAAAAATAGAGTAAATATTGTTCTCACTAGAGACGATAATTATCATGTGGATGACGCTATTATAGTTCATTCAAAAGAAGAGCTTGATAAGGAGCTTGAAAAATATAATAGCGACGATATATATGTTATCGGTGGCGAAAGTATTTATCGCATGCTTTTAGATGATTGCGATAGAGCATTTATTACATATATAGATTATGGATATGATGCAGACACATATTTTCCTAATCTAGATGAGCATTCTGATTGGAAATTAGCAGAGGAGTCAGAGGAACAGACATATTACGATATAGAATTCTATTTTAGAACATACGTTAAAAAATAAAAGATATAGCGCTTCGATGTTTTTATAGAAGCGAAGGTTACAGTACTAGAGTAAATGGCAATAAATTGGGGTGAAGAAAATGGCATTGAATATTACTGGTAGAAAGTTATTTGTTAAAGCGCTTAAGGAAGAAGGAGTAGATACAATATTTGCATACCCAGGTGGTATGATTACGGATATTGTAGACGAACTATATAAAACAGAAGGAATTCGAGTGGTCCTAGGCAGACACGAGCAGGCTCTTGTGCATGAGGCAGAAGGTTATGCTAGGGCTACTGGAAAGACTGCTGTTGTCTTGGTTACTTCAGGCCCAGGTGCGACGAATACTATTACAGGAATAGCAGATGCTTATTATGACAGCATCCCTATGGTTATTTTTACTGGACAGGTACCATTACATCTTATTGGAAATGATGCATTCCAGGAGGTAGATATTGTTGGTATGACACGCTCTATTACAAAATACGGTGTCACTATTCGTGAGCGTGATGATATGGGCAAGATTATCAAAATGGGATTTCAAATAGCTGGAACAGGAAAGCCAGGTCCTGTACTGATTGATATTCCAAAGGATATTCAGACTGCAGCTGGAGATCCAGAATACCCTAGTCATGTGGATATCAGGGGATATCATCCAAATGAAACAGTACATATTGGACAGTTAAAAAAGGCATACAAGCTTTTCAAATCTGCCAAAAAGCCTCTGATTTTAGCAGGTGGTGGTGTGCGCATTGCCAAGGCAGAAAAAAAGCTTTTAGAATTTGCTACTAAAATGCAGGTGCCTGTTACTACTACTATCATGGGAAAAGGCGTCATGCCAGTAGACAGCCCTCTTTATATAGGTAATTGTGGTATGCATGGTCGATATGCTGCTAATAAGGCTATCACTGAATGCGACGTTCTGTTTTCTATCGGTACTAGATTCAATGACAGAATTACAGGCGAGCTAGATAGATTTGCACCAAAGGCGCAGATTATTCACGTAGATATAGCATCTGCATCCATTTCAAGAAATGTTGTTGTAGATGTGCCTGTTACAGCTGACGCACTTATAGCACTTGAGCGTTTGGCTGATTATGCCGAGCCTATGAATACAGATAAATGGTTAGGCCAAATTGCAAATTGGGAGAGCGAGCATCCTCTTGCTATGCCATGCTCTAAAAATGGAGTTTGCCCTCAGAATATCTGTGAAAATATAAATGATTTGTTCCCAAATGCAAATATAGTTACAGATGTAGGTCAACATCAGATGTGGGCTACTCAGTTTATAGATATTCACAAGGGACAGCAGATGATTACCTCTGGTGGCCTTGGTACCATGGGATTTGGATTCCCAGCAGCAATAGGTGCTGCTATTGGAGATGGCAAAAAGCCGGTTGTTCTTATTACCGGTGATGGTGGATTTCAGATGAACATGCAGGAAATGGCTACTGCAATGTCTCTAAAGCTTCCAATAATTATATGTATATTTAATAACTCAAACCTTGGAATGGTCCGCCAGATGCAGCAGCTTTTCTATGGAAAGCGATATGAGATTACTGATCTAAAGGCAGAGGATGGCAGCTATTATCCAGATTTTATAAAATGGGCTGCAGGCTATGATGTAAAAGCCGTTAGAGTTACTGATAATTCAGATATAAAAGCAGCCTTAGAAATGGCAAAGTCAAATACAGAAGGACCTACAGTAATAGAGTTTATGGTCTCTCCTGACGATTTAGTATTACCTATGGTAAAGAGCGGTACAGCTCTTAGCGAAATGATTCTAAAGTAATGGAGGAGAGTATGAACAAAATGAAAAATAGATGGATTGCTTTATACGTAGAAAATCAGGTTGGTGTACTAGCAAAGGTTTCGGGATTGTTCTCAGCAAAATCCTATAACCTCCAGTCCTTAACTGTGGGAAAAACTGAAAGAGATGATGTATCTCGTATGACAATTTCGGTCATGGCAGATGACGTGACCTTTGAACAGATTAAAAAACAGCTCAATGCAATGATTGAGGTCATTAAGGTAATAGATTTAACTACATTACCTGTGCATATGAAGGAATTATTATATGCAAAGGTTTGTAATGTAGATGCAGCTGGTAAAGAAGAGGTTTTCCAGATAGCTCAGGTTTTTAATCAGGGCGGAAATGTTACTGTTGCAGATATTGGAGCTGATTCAGTATTATTACAATGTACACTTACATCTAGAAGAAATAATGAGCTGGTAGATTTACTCAAATCTAGATTTAAGAAAATAGAAGTGGTTCGTGGCGGAGCAGTAGCCATCGAATCTATTAGCACTTCATGCAGATAGAGCATTAGTGATTTTTATAGGAGAATATATGAAAAGACACTTTCGTATTGGCGCTGTGGCGATGTTGATTGCATGTCTTTGTGTCTATTCTTCACCGGTGCAGGCATCCCAGGCAGAGGTAGATAGACTAAAAGAAGAATCGGAGAATGCATCACAGGCAGTTGATGACATTGCAAATCAAAAAAAGGCAGTGGAGGATTCCAAAAATGCATTAGAGAATCAGGCAAATTCACTTTCTGGACAGATTACTGATTTAAATAATAAGATATCCACTGTTACAGGCCAGATATCTAATACAGAAGAGGATATTGCTTTAGCAGAGGCAGATATCGAAGTACTAGAACAGCAGATGGCAGAGGTCCAGGCGGATTTGGATTCCCAAAAGGATTCCATGAAGCTTCGTATTCAATATATGTATGAGAACAAATCTACCAATACTTTGGTAAATCTATTGGAGAGTGGTTCTATATCGGAGTTTTTGCAGAGATTAGAGTATATGGCACAGATTGCTACATACGATCAAGATGCCATAGATGATTTTGCAGAAACTCAAAGGCAGCTAACTGAAACTCAGACTGCACTAGAAACTAGACAGGGTGAGCTTAGTGCATATCAGGATAATCTAGAATCGCAAAAGTCTAGTCTTGGCACATTGGTTAGCAATACATCAAATGCATTAAATACAACTAATACTCAAATAGAAGATTCAAAAGAGGCTATCGAGCAGCTTGAAAAGCAGTTAGAAGAGGCAAAAGCCTATGAGAAGAGGATACAACAGCAGTACGAATCTGCTCAGGTTGCCTTAGCTGAAAAGCTGGCAGGTGAGTCAGGTGGGTACACCGGTGGATATAGTACTACAGATGAGGAGACATTACTTCTTGCCGCACTTATCCAGGCAGAGGCTGACAATCAGGGCTCGGCAGGTAGATTGGCAGTTGGTTCTGTTGTTATGAACAGAGTGGCCAGTGGTAGCTTCCCAAATACTGTTGCAGGTGTTATCTATGCTTCGGGACAGTTTGCTCCTGTTACATCAGGTCGTGTGGCTATGATTTTGGCAGAGGGCCCAAACAGCGGATGCCAATATGCAGCATCTCAGGCAATAGCCGGAAACACCAATACAGATGCACTGTTCTTCTGTACCTACTCTTACGCACAAAGCTTACATGATAGTCAGGTGGCAGCAGGCCAAGCTGGATTTTTAGATAGAACCAGTGGCACAGTAATCAATGCACATTATTTCTACAACTACAATTAATACTAGAAGATGATAGTGTTAGAGCCTACAGTCTTATTGAATAAACGGGCTAAATCATTTAAAATAAACATAGTTTCAGAATCATATTAAAAGGTAATTTAGTAATTATTTGGACTTAATTTTGTTAGCACATAGATTCTGATTAATTAAATTTAGAATTAATAAGGAGGGCTATATTATATGGCAACACCACATAATGAGGCAAATAAAGGGGATTTCGCAAAGACAGTACTTATGCCTGGCGATCCATTACGTGCAAAATTCGTAGCAGAGAATTTCTTAGAGGATGTAAAGTGTGTAAACACGGTTAGAAACTGTCTTGGCTTTACAGGTACATACAAGGGAGTGCCAGTATCAGTTATGGCTAGTGGTATGGGTATGCCTTCTATCGGTATCTATTCATATGAGCTTTACAATTTCTACGATGTAGAGAACATTATTCGTATTGGTTCTGCAGGTAGCTACACAGACAAGCTCAACGTACTTGATGTAGTTATTTCTGAGAGCGCATATTCAGATAGCACATTTGCTAAATACACAAATGGTGTAGAGGAAAAGACATTATATCCTAGCAAGAAAATCAATGACGTAGCTATTGCAAAGGCAAAGGAATTAGGCATTGATGCAAAGCTTGCAAAGGTTCACTCAGCAGATCAGTTCTATACAGCACCTGAGATGGGTGGCTGGAAGGCTGTTAAAGAGCGTTGCGGTTGTGATTGTGTAGAGATGGAAAGCTTTGCATTATTTACAAATGCAAACATGCTTGGAAAGAATGCTACATGCATGCTTACTATTTCTGATTCCTTCGTTACAGCTGAGGAGATTTCAGCTGAGGCTAGACAGAATTCATTTAGAGATATGATGAAGCTTGCTCTTGAGACAGCTATTTCACTTTAATTTTCAAATTATATGCTGTAGACCAACTACCTATAATAGGAAGTTGGCCTACAGCTTTTTTTATGTCGTTATATATAATATAGAAGAGATTGAAAACTGTTAGTAGTATGGATGTATGAATTTTACTTGAATTTTGCCAGTGTAAGACACAATTCGGAAACTAAATTACATATTCATAGTTTCCTGTATTACGTGAAATCAAGGTTTATTGATAATTTTTTAACGAGCGGAGTGAATAAATTGAGCTTGAATCATGTGAATATTCCGACAAATCGCCGAAACATAAAAAGTATGACAAAAATACTCGTTGAAAAAACTTGTGAGGTGTGTTAATATTTTAACAACGACGGAAAGCGGGTCATATTTTTTTTGTAGTTCATCGTTAAATTTTTAACAGTTTTTAATAATGAAAATTGTTCATAATTTACAAATGATTCAAACCTACTTCCGAATTTGAATTTCTAAAAGGAGAAAGAAAACATGGGAAAAAAAGTAGTAATTGCTAGTGCATGTAGAACAGCCATTGGTACAATGGGCGGATCACTTAGCACAACTCCAGCAGCAGATTTAGGAGCAATCGTAATTAAGGAAGCTGTAAAGAGAGCTGGTATTAAGCCAGAGGACGTAGAGCACGTATATATGGGATGTGTTATCCAGGCTGGTTTAGGTCAGAACGTTGCTCGTCAGGCAGCTATCAAGGCTGGTCTTCCAAACGAGACAACAGCAGTTACAACAAACGTTGTTTGTGGTTCAGGTCTTAACTGCGTTAACCAGGCAGCACAGATGATCATCGCTGGTGATGCTGATGTTGTTGTTGCAGGTGGTATGGAGAACATGTCTTTAGCTCCATTCGCACTTCCAAACGGACGTTACGGTTATAGAATGACATGGCCTTCAAACAGCCAGGGTGCATTAGTAGATACAATGGTTAAGGATGCTCTTTGGGATGCATACAATGACTATCATATGATTAAGACAGCTGATAATGTAGCTGAGCAGTGGAACCTTACAAGAGAAGAGCTTGATGAGTTCGCTGTTAATTCACAGAAC
>JAILKL010000036.1 GCA_024693775.1 Pseudobutyrivibrio sp. | reverse complement strand
TGTAGGTTTTTCAGAGTCACTACAGTAAAGAAGAAAGATATGGCATATTTACTGTAATTCAGCCCTCTCTAGAGAAATGGTTTTACAGTAAAAAATGAGGACATTCTTTTCTTACTGTAACAGCACCAGAATTCGTACAGTTAATTATAAAATCTTCAAAATTTACTGTAGGAGCCTGCAAAAAAGCATGACTTATTGCTGACCAAACAATGAAATTGTCAGCAATAATCCTGCTTTGCAGGACATGAAAATAGATAAATCTATTTTCATGGTATTTACGATTTCTGTTTTTCTGATGAAAAACAAAAATCTATGACTACAGCAAAGCTTTAGCTCTTATTATTGTTAATGTAATTGATAAAATGTACACCTATAATCCTAAATAATCTATAGGAAAACACCTGAGTTAAGTTGCAGAACCCGCTCCGGGATTTTAACTTAACAGCATTTTAAGTATGTTAAGTTAAAAATAGCAAAAATTCAGATTAACTTAACAGCCTTAAAAAAATGTTAAGTTGGAAAATAGCAAAAATCGAATTCACTTAACTCGAAAATAGCCAGTTAAGTGTAAAAATAAAAATCCAACAAGAAACTTAACATCAATTAAGTTTTTTAACATGAATTTCTAATTCCACTTAACCGCCCAAAATCATTGTTAAGTGAAAATTAAAAAAATCATACAGAAACTTAACAGAAAAAATTTCATGTTAAGTTTTTTTAGGAAAACGCCATATACAACTTAACATTTTTTTAAGGCTGTTAAGTTTATTTCTAAAATATAAAAATAAAACTTATATGGACAAAATGGTGTTAAGTGAATTCCAGTAAATGAAGATATAAACTTAACTTTACCAAGAAAGGAGGACCCGCCATGGAGAAAAATCGCACATACATTGCCATCGACCTAAAATCTTTTTACGCTTCCTGCGAGCTGAGGGACCGCTATCTGGATCCGTTGGCCAACA
Source organism: Pseudobutyrivibrio sp. (assembly GCA_024693775.1). Taxonomy (GTDB): domain Bacteria; phylum Bacillota; class Clostridia; order Lachnospirales; family Lachnospiraceae; genus Pseudobutyrivibrio. The sequence continues at coordinate 25,846 of JAILKL010000036.1, read as the reverse complement.
ACCTGGTGGTGGCGGATTCTTCTAGAACAGAGAAAACTATCTGCCTGGCAGTGAGCCCTTCACTAAAGGCCTACGGCATTTCTGGCCGCGCCCGCCTTTTCGAGGTGGTCCAGCGAGTAAAGGAAATAAATATCGAGCGCTTCAAAAGAGCTCTGGCCATGAATGTTTTGCCAAAGGATCCTGAGACTGGAAAATACTGTTTTTCCGGATCATCCTACGACGCCGAGGAGCTGGAAAAGGATCCATCTTTGGAGCTGACCTACATCACAGCTCCTCCTAGAATGCGCCGCTACGAGCAGATTTCCACCATGGTCTACTCCATTTATTTGGAGCACGTTTCACCGGAGGACATTCACGTGTACTCCATCGACGAGTGCTTCATCGACGTGACCGCATACCTCAACACCTATAAATGCACCGCCCACGAGCTGGCCATGAAAATGATTCGAAAGGTCCTCGACACTACTGGAATCACCGCCACCGCTGGCATCGGCACCAACATGTATTTGGCCAAGGTGGCCATGGATGTGGTGGCAAAGCACGTGCCTGCTGACAAAGATGGCGTGCGCATTGCCGAGCTTGATGAGATGAAATACCGCGAATTGTTGTGGTGCCATCGTCCACTTACAGATTTCTGGCGAGTGGGTGCCGGCATCAGCCGACGCCTGGCCAATCTGGGCATGTACACCATGGGCGACATTGCTCGCATCAGCGTCACTCACGAGGACATTCTTTACCGCGAATTGGGCATAAATGCCGAGCTGCTTATCGACCACGCTTGGGGCTGGGAGCCTACAGAGATTTCCACCATCAAATCCTACCGCCCTGCCACCAACAGTCTGTCCAGCGGCCAGGTGCTGATGGAACCATACTCTGCCGAGGACGCCCGCCTCATTGTAAAGGAAATGACGGAACTTCTAGTGCTTGACCTGGTTCGAAAGGATCTGGTCACCAAGAAAATGGAGCTAACCATCGGCTACGACCGCACCAGCATTGAGTACGAATACAAAGGCCGCAGCCTCAGCGATTCCACCTTTAGATTTCCTGGCACCACCAAGCGCTATAAGGGAAAGGTCACCCTAGATCACTACGGCAGACCTTTGCCATACCACGCCCACGGCACCGGCAATCTAGACCGTTGGACCAGCTCCACCTCCCGCATTATGGAGGTGATGACCGACCTTTACGACAGAATAATCGACCCTGATCTTTTGGTGCGTCGAGTTACCATAAATGCCTGCGGCCTGATTCCTATCGACCAGATTCCAGAGGAGGGCCCAGTACAGCTGGATTTATTTACAGATTATGAAGCATTAGAACGTGAAAAGGCTGCCGAGAAAATGGCAGATGAAAAAGAAAGAAAGCTGCAAAAGGCCACCCTTGCCATGCAGGACAAATTTGGCAAAAATGCAGTTTTAAAAGGAATGAATCTCCAAGAAAATGCCATGACCATGAAGCGAAACAAGCAAATCGGCGGTCATGCATCCGGAGATTAAAACTCACCCATAGGAGGAAATATGTCACGCGGAATCACAGGAAACGAACCTGACCCACGAATTGTATACAAGGACATCATCGATATGCCACACCACCAGTCTACCACTCATCCTCACATGAGCTTGTATGACAGGGCGGCTCAGTTTGCGCCTTTTGCAGCATTGACCGGCTATGATGATATGGTCCGTGAGGAGGCGCGCATCACCAAATCTGCCGTTACCCTCAGCGATTCGGTCAATGACATTCTCAGTGAAAAGCTAAATATTATCGCAAATGCGATACAGAACGGTAAACATCCTACCGTTACCATCACCTATTTTGTGCGTGACATTACAAAAGTCGGTGGCGATTACGTAACCACCACCGAACAAATAAAAAAAATCGACATAGTCCAAGGAGAACTGATTCTTATGAAAACAAAAGAATTCAGCGGTCTAAATCTCACCATAAACCTGCACGATATCACAGATATACACGGCGATTTAGTGGACTATGTCGATGATTATTAAATTAAGCTAATGGCTCTCCGCTCTTCCACTTCTTTAATTTCAGATATCTTCTGATATAGTATGTGGCAAAGATAACCATAAATATAATGAACTCTGCCCAAAGAATCTTCTCGATGGTAAACATCTCAATATCATATAATTCAGGCGCATCTGAATTTGCCATCATGTATAAAAGGTTCTTTGTAGCCTGGCGCATTGCCTGCTGACCTGATACAGAATCCATCAATTCATCAGAAAGTGAAGCAATCAATCCAAAGCTGAGCTGTAAATCGTTTCCGGCAAGTACTGCACGGTTGATGTCCTCAGTTGTGCAGGCCATTACGCAATCAGTAACAACCGCTCCCTTGAATCCCCACTCATCTCTCAATACTGTGTTCAAGAGTGCAGAGCTTTCTGCAGTAGGTGTGGTTCCAAGTCTGTTGTAGGATGACATGATACCTGTAGCACCGCCAAGCTTTACAGCAACCTCAAAGCCTCGTAAATAAACCTCTCTAAGGGCCTGCTCGTTTAACCAAGTCAAAACTCCACCGTGATCACGGTTTGTCTCCTGGTCGTTGCATGCAAAATGCTTGAGATAGCAATAAGTTCCAGTCTCTTTGATTCCAAGCATCTCGTTTCCTGCCATGATTCCTGAAAGGAATCCATCCTCAGAATAATACTCATAGTTTCTACCAGAGAAAGGACTTCTGTGAATGTTTACAGCTGGGCCATAGATTCCGGCAACGTCAAAGGATTTTGCTTCCTCGCCGTATACAAGACCCTTCTGATAAGCCAAATCAGTGTTCCATGTGGCAGCTAGCATAGCCTGGTTTGTGTACATGTTACCCTTGATACCTTCAAATCCCTTTGCCATAAGATTGTTGATACCATTTGGGCCATCCACTTCTAGGTAGCAAGCTTTTCCAATGTTTTCAATGGCTGATGTCTGCCATCCACCTGATTCAAGGAGCATTTCCATGTCTTCCTTTGAAATCTCATCTAATAAATCGTCCCACTTGCTGTCGTCGTAGTCTACGCCCTTCATGTCTGCAAGTGTCAAACCGTTGTCCTTTGTTGTCCAGTCGGCCTTTGATTTATCCTCTATATTTACAGATTTATCGGTAAGAGCAGCAACGATTTCATCTGAGGCCTCTTCTGTTGTTGGGAATTGTTCCTTTGGCATTGTGCCTTCCCAGTCAGCACGTGAAAGATAATTGATATCCTCGCCATAGGATACGTCGTCAAAATGATTTGTAGCAGCAACTAAATCTGAATCACGCTTTCCATCTGCAGAATCGTTATAGATCTTGTCAGAATCAATTGTGATTGTCTCCTGAGCGATTACGTTGTGAGAATCGCTCTGTAATCTAATGTCATAATCACCAGCCTCAAGCACGTAGGCACCGCCCTTTGCCTTTACGCCAGTGTAATCATATGAACTCATGTCATCTACATTAAATGAAACCTCTACCTGAGTGCTCTGGCCTGGCTTTAACTCATCTGTCTTTGTAAATCCGCCAAGGACTACTTCACTCTTTTCGATTCCACCTGGTGTGTATGGTGCAGAATAATAAATCTCTACAACATCCTTTCCAGCTACATCGCCAGTGTTCTTTACGTAAATCTTTGCGGTAATTGTTTTTCCGTCAAAATCAACAGAATCCAATGTCTCCTCAAAGCTTGTATAACTGAGTCCATATCCAAATGGATACTGTACAGTAGAATCATAATCGATGAATCCGTCAGCCCCTGCAGTTTCGTAATAACGATATCCTACATAAATACCTTCATTATATTTTACATAATGATATGGATCCTGACCTGTGATGGCGTCGCCTGTACCAGCGGCTCCTGCAGTATTTTCATAGGATACATTTGTGTAATCATATCCGCCGTGGCTGTAGAATGTAGGATTTGACTCCATCTCATATGCAAAAGTATCTACAGTCTTACCTGATGGATTTGTTGTACCATTTAAAATATTACCAAGAGCAACTGTTCCCACAGAACCAAAGCATCCGCAGCTAAGAGCCGCATCAACTCTTTCATCATCAAGGAAGCCTAGCTCCATTGTGTTAGTTGAATTGATAACAACAATTACAGTGCCAAAATTCTGCTCGATCATCTCAAGCATGCTTTTCTCAGCAGTATTTAGCTCCAGGTAATGCTTTCCGCTTTCACCACCGTAATAATCACTCATATCCTTTGGAAGGTCTCCAGCCTCACCGCCAGTACGAGAGACTACATAAAGTGCCACGTCAGAGTATTCCTTGGCGCCATCAATAAGGCCCTCGAGCTCATCAGCACTATTTTCATAAAGACCAAAATCAGTACCAACGATACCCATGTCTTTAGACTGAACAGCATTTTCTTTATAGAAAGAAACCAAATCTTCGTTTAATTCAAACCCTGCTTCAGCAAGCCCATCATATAGGCTTGTGTAATTTGTTCCGCCCGCACCAGAACCTGTTCCACCAAAGGTAGAATAAAGTCCCCCGCGGCCAAATACATTAATCTTGTTTTCGCCATCAAGTGGCAAAGCATTATCTTGATTTTTCAAAAGGACAATACCCTCGCTAGCTTCTTGCATGGTAATGTCCATAGCCTTTGCTTCTATCTCATCATATTCTTTACCTGATGGAGGCTGCTTGAAAGCAACATTATCCACAAGGCCAAAATATGGCTTCAATGAGAAAAGCACTGCATTAACAACAATACAAACTAAAAGTAAAGCAGAAACTATTACAAAAGCTACCTTGCTAGGTCTCTTAATAGTTTTGCCATCAACCACTCTTAGCCTTGCCTTCCTTTTCTCTTCTTTTGTCATGTAATCCTCCTCAATTCTATAAATCCTAGTTCTCGCGATCACTTTTCTCTAATTTAACATATTTTTATTTCAAAATTGTATTTTGGCAATTGTTGCCTGACTTTAGGCAGATTTGGTATTTTCCCTGCCACTTTGTCTGATATAATTTAATTAGTGAGGTGATTTTATGCAGATTGCAATTATTGATGATAGTAAAGAAGATCAGGATATGATTCTTGATTATTTGTCAAAATTCTTTGAGGAAAAAAATGAAGAATACTCCACCACTTTGTTTGATGACGCCATCACTTTTTTGGATGAGTATTCCTATGCCTTCGACTTTATTATTTTTGACATCGACATGCCTACCCTTTCTGGCATCGATGCTGCAAAAAAACTTAGGGAAATGGACAGCCGCGTGACCATTATGTTTGTCACAAATATGCCGCAGTATGCCCTGGAGGGCTATTCTGTAGAGGCCGTAGACTATGTGCTAAAGCCACTATCCTATCCAGATTTTCGTCTAAAAATGATGAAGGCAGAAAAATATATCATCAGAAACTCCAGCAAAAAAATCACTATCAACTCTACCGAAGAGGGCCTGATTACCGTGGAGTCCTCAGACATTACCTATATCGAATCAAAGCTTCACTACATTTATTACCATACAACAGACGGCATCTTCAAAATGCGCGCAAAGCTATCAGAGGTGGAGACCATTTTGGCACCTTATCATTTTGCCCGCTGCGGTGGCAGCTTCATCATCAACCTGGCCTATTTACAAAAAATCGAGGGCAATGAGCTGGTAGTGGCAGGGGAAACTCTTCCAATTTCTCGCCGCATGAAGACCTCGCTAATGTCGGCCTACACCAAATACATGGGAGGATTTTAAATGGTACCTTTTTCTACATACGTTTTTGAGGAAATGCGCCTCCCCATAGAATTGATGGCGGCCACACTGATTTTTACCATTCCATTTGCACAAAAGAAATCCAACTTTTTGGCAAGAGTAATTACGGGATTTGTGGCGATGACTGCGCTAGCTTTAATGTATTTTGTCATATTTGGAACCAATAAGGAATTACCACGCTTCCCCTATGCATCCGGCCTGTGGTATCTGTTTTTAGCACTTCTTGCACCTTTATTTATAAGATTTTGTTTTTATATTTCAGAGGCAGATGCCACCCTATTTGGCGGACTATCCTTTGCCACCCAAAATATCGTATATAATCTCTATCACATATATTTGGCAAAAATCAGATTTCCGCATTTACGAACTAATCTTTTGCTGTATATTTTAGGCGCCATAGTTTTTACCGCCATTATTTACACCATCATATATCGTACATACGTAGGGATATTGGAGTACAGTGAAGGCTCCATTTTGATAAACAACCGCAAAAACGTTTTCACTTACACTTTAATAAACATAATCATCTACGTGCTTTTGATTTTTTACCAATCAATTTTGATGCAGGCCACCTCCTACTTTGATAGAATGGCTTGGCTATCGGGAATTGCGGTCAGTATCCTAATCATACTAGTAGACTACAACAACATTACCGCCCTAGTATATTCGTCTAAAACTAAGATTATGGAAAATATGATTAGAAATAATGAGCATTATTACGAACTGTCAAAAGCCCATATTGCCATCATCAATAGGAAATGTCATGACCTAAAGCATCAGCTAAAAATCCTGCGTACTGTCAGCGAGGACGAGCGAAACGAATACATTGACGAAGCAGAAAAAAGTATCATCTTCTACCAGGATTTGATCTACACCAACAACGAGGCGCTGAATACTATTTTGGCTGAAAAGGGCCTGTTCTGTCGCGAAAACAATATCGATTTTCACTGCTCTGTGGATGATGTGGACCTGTCCTTTATACGAGTGTCTGATTTATATGCGCTACTGGGAAATGCCATTGATAATGCTATCGAATATACGAAGTGCCAGACTGATGAAAAGCTGCGTTCCATCAGCCTGAGAATTTCTAAGAAAATGAATTTTGTGGGAATTCAGATATCAAACCCTCTCACCGAGGAGGATTCCATCCGCATCCAACAAAATAAATCGCTGTCTTCTACAAAGGGCAACAAGGATTTTCACGGCTTCGGCATCAAGAGTATTAAATACCTCACCGAAAAATACAACGGCACCATGGAATACTCTGCTTCCGACGGTGTTTTTACCATGCAGATATTGTTTTTATTTAACTAAGATTATTTCAAAATCTGCATAGGATGCCATCTCAAAAAATCACCTGACACCAGTGAATATCTGATGCGGCGCTTTTTGCCAATTATGCTGTCATGGAATCTGCTCTCTCCATGGCAGTGTCCATACACCACCTGCTCGACCCCGTACTGCTCCGCCAGTTTTGTAAAAATACTGTTGGTCTGCAGTATGTTGGTTGGTGGGTAATGCAAAAACATGATGAATTTCTTATAGCCGTCGGACTTGGCCGCCTCAAAGGAAGCAATCAATCTCTCAGACTCACGTGCCACCAGCTTTTCAGCATGCTCGGCCTCCTTCTCATCCCAGCCCTGAACATTTCCATATCGGTCCAGATAAAATGGTCCCTCAAAGGTATAGCCCTTTGTGCCAACCAGTGCATAATCCTCGTAGGCAAAATAATTATTCTGCAAAAAATTAAGACGCCCAGCAAACCCCTCGTTTAGCTTCGCAGTCTTTTTCGCATCCCAAAACATGTCGTGATTTCCCCTGAGCAAAATCTTGCGCCCAGGCAGATTCTCTATGTACTCCAGATCCTGCCTGCACTGGTCCATATTCTTGCCCCAGCTATGGTCTCCCACCAAAACCAGAGTATCCTCATCCTTCACAACACTCCTACAATTTTCCAGAAAAATCTCCTCATGATTCTTCCAAACCTTGTCCTCTATTTGATTCCTCGCTTTCAGCTCCGACTGAAAATGCAGGTGTAGGTCACCTATGGCGTATAAACTCACGATATTTCCTCTTATGAATTAAACAATAATTTTCTCCATCTTTACATGAGGAATTCCATCCTCCAAAAATGGCTCTGAAACTACCTCAAATCCTTCTCTAGCATAATATCCCTTGGCATACTCCTGAGCCTCCAGGTAGATTTTCTTTGCATGATACTCTTCGATGGCTATGCGCACACCCTCATGCAAAAGAACTCCTCCTAGTCCCTTGCCATGCTCTAGTGTCACGACGCGTCCAATCTGGGCAACGCTCTCCGCCGCGTCTCGCATAAATACACGCAAACATGCTGCCACTCGGCCCGCCTCGTTATAGCAAAATACATGCGTAGCATCCTGATCCAAATCATCCAAATCCTGATAAGGACAATCCTGCTCCACCACGAAAATCTCCGCCCTAGTTTTCAAAATCCCATAAAGCTCATCTAGGGACAATTCTTTATATTTCTTTACAATTAAATCCATCGTGTTTCTCTTTTCTTCGACTAGTGTTGTGTGAATCGCCGCATTTTCTAGCTTTTCCAATTTATGTGGCGCCAGCCCTACTCTCCAATCTCCTCCAAATGTCTATCAATGAAATAGTCACTATCCTTCTCCAGCAAAAAAACTCCATACATATTATCAGTGGCGAAATCGTCGCTACTCTTAGACAGCGGACAGCACAGATACTCAGAATCTTTTATGCGATGTTCCTCATCAGAGAATGCCTCACCAAGTGGCTGAATTTCCATGTAAGTGCCATCTTTTTTATAAGACAATGGCACGCAAACCACAACGGTTTCGGCGTTGGACTGCACATGATATGCTGTCACCATTTTTATATTATAGGTGCGAACCAAATCTGACGAATATGATTTGTGTAGAACAGTCTTTATCTCAGAATCACTTAGGCGAGATACATTGATGGCCTCATCCTCTGTGGTGCAGTAGGTAATTCCCTCAAACTCATAGGAATAAATCTGCTGAAAATATGGCTCGTCCATATTTGGCTCCACATACAGGTATTGATTAATATATGGCATAATGGAATCTAACGGATAGCCAGTCCCACTAAAGCAATAGTGATGATCAAATGGCATGTGGTCAGTTGATTTGTAATCAATCATACAAAGACTCTCACAATCAATCTCATCCAAAACCAAAGAATAATCCTGCTCCTGCAAATCCACTCCGGTGAATCCCAGAACAATTTGTTCATCAGTGAAGAATTCCCCTAAATTTCCACCATCATATTTAGTGTCAAAACCAGCATAATCGTTGTCCATGCTAGGAAATTTAACATCCACGATTTCTGGATACAACTCCTTCAAATGCTGTTCCATGGCGGCTAAGATTTCATCCTTTTCATAGGTATCTATGCCATCATCTGATTCACTGTCTCCTGGAATACGGACCCAAAACTCCTTACCTTCATACTCCATGTCTACCTTTACCATGCCATTAGAATCAGGAAAAAATTCTGGCACTATTCCTGGTTCGTCGTACTGCTCCTTCACCTCCAAGACCTCTGGTGAAAAGCCATACTTTTCCTGAATATATTCCAAAGCATTTTTCTTACCTTGACGGCGATATTCCTGATTTGCAATCTGACTCTCTGGGCTAAGACTACAACCGATCAATATAAACGCAATCAACATTATTAATGAGACCAATCTGGCTCTACCGTATTTGCGGATTTCTGCCATACAACCTCCCTTTTCAAACAACTATTATTTACAGTCCCTCTGCAATCGCAGTAATATCCATTCCATTTAAATCCTTGCCTGATGTAGACAATGAATATGTAGCCCCCTCATCAGTGTTGTACCAATAAACCACGTGAACATAGAATGCATCATCGATAAATTCTGCATCCTCCTCTGCATCAGAGTAAGCTAATTCCTTGCCCTCAAAGCCATGCACTGTGCAATCATCCTCTAAAAACCAATCATAGTTAAATCCAGAAATATCCATTAACTCTGCTGTTGGTTGGGCTCTGTATACAAACTCATCCTCACCAATTAAATATGTAACCTGGGCCATTTGGGCATCTTCCAAATAGCTGTACATTACGTTTTGCGCTTCTACAGGCACGTTTAACTCAAATCCTGTGGCTGCCTTTACACCGTTTTTATCAGTATCAATCCATGGATTTGCCAGTCCTACCGTATTTCCGGAATCAGCTGTCTGCTCCTCTGCTGGCTCTGCCACCTGAGCTTCCTCCCCTTTGCTTGCGCATCCCACAAGTGATAATGCTAATGCTCCTAAAACTACTACTCCAAATTTTTTCATACTAAACTTTATCCCTCGCAAAATAAACATTCTTTAAAACAAAAAACTATCTTCTTTCACAATATTCTCCAATGTTTAATAATAATTCTATAGAATTTCTATCTATAAGACTCCTCCAGGTGCCTATACTCAGATCCCAAAATTGTATCATACACTAGGATAGTCACCTCATCACCCTCATCATATTTACTGTAGGTGTTGGACCAGACATTATAATCTGCGTACACGCCATTTTCGTCATAAACATTTAAATTGTATCTAGTTCCGCTACGTCTGCTATGCTGGCTGCTTTTTCCGCAAACCACGGCGGTCATTTCCGTAGGATTTTCGGCCAGCATAATAGTGCCACAATAAATAATCTGGCCCGTTAACATCAACGTGACAAATAAAAACAAAATCTGCCTCAACAGATTGTTCTTAAATGGCATTTTATTTCTGCCATAAAAGACATTTTTAATAATGGTCATCACCAGCCATAAAGCTATGGTGGCAATAATAATGGCGTAATTCATATTTCCCAATTCGTATATGTGATAACGCTCGCAGGCATTGCGTGAGCGCAAATAAATCAGCACTAAACCAACAAGTGGTGTGACCAAAAAAAAATCTGGATTGAACCAAAACTTGTTTTTACATTCGACCTTGTCAGGAAAATCCCCAATCCAACGCACCGCAATGGCATCCTGCCAAAAAATCAAACGAATGATTGCCCATAAAAAAGCTACAATGCAAACTTTCCATAAAATATTAGAAGGAACAATCTCGCCTTTCTGAATAAAAAAGAAAAATATTAAAAGCGCTGCATTAATCGCATAACGGGAATACATCACATATTTTCTAGCAAAAACCGAAGGCGATTTGAGATGCCATTTTTCGGCATTGGTCTTGTACTCTTCAGCTGATTTACCATTAATCGCTGCATGGATTCCATATTCTATCTTTTCTTTTTTCTTCAACTGTCTTTTGTGTCCGCGTCCCTTTGAACAATATTCCTTTAGAAAATCAATCAATTCCTGATAGTTTTTTGATAGATCATCCGTAGAAAATGACAGGCATGCATCGTCATAGTATATTTCAATTTCCTTGTGAATTTTGCTATTTTGTTTCTTTTTAATGGAATAATAATCCACGATATCAGGGCTACCCACGACAGTTTTTGTGAAAGCTTGCTTAATAATCATGGTCTGCCCCTCGAGAATAACTCTATTGTATACAGAACCTATGGCGCCATAAATCATCAACAATATGAAGCCCGCACCAATCAATATTCCAAGCAAAAACCAAATATTGTCAGTTATGCAGTATACCCTATCTGGCTCAGAAACAAGAACTCCAACCAAAAAAAGTACACCCAACCCACTGAAAAGCACGGCTGTAAAAAGCATTAAGGCCCTATATTTTAAATTGTGTTTTATTACTATTCTTTCATCGTACATTTAAATCTCCACCCCAATAACTTTCTTTACCTGCTTTGCCGTAGCTATCGGATATACGGATGAAATATAATCTGCGATGCGTCTAGCCGATGTAGCTGGGTTCTCCGCATATACGGACCTGGTATATTCGTAACCAAAGAGATGCTCCGGTGTGCAATAAATGGCAATTGGCCAGCCGTAATCTTCGCCCTTTTTATTTTTGCGCTGCCTGAAATCACGAACGCACAAATACATCTGCATTTGAAGACCAGTGATAATGCCGTCGAAGCCCTTTTCGCCACCTTTTCCAAATCCGGCTCGCTGCTTTATTTCATTAGAATATAATTCCTCGTCAATCAATTCCTCAGTGAACAAATCCATTATTTTCTTCTGACGCATGGATGCCTTTCCATCCTCCCAAAGGGCATCAAAATCATAGCCATCACGTCGCCAATTTGCAAAATATGGCAGCCATTCCTTCGAAATAAATCCAGCCTTTTTATTAAAAAATTTGCCGTAGGCTATGTCACCACGGCGGGCAATTATCTCACGCCACTCCCATGGATCGTGCTGCACATCACCTGACCACCAATAATCTGGCACAGTGCGCTCTTCCAGCGAAAATCCAGGAATCTCGTTTTTAAATAACGGCAAAAATCCCACGTCATTTATGTAATTAATCGCGTCATCCACAGTATGTAGGCACTCTGGATCGTCCCAATTTACGCCATACATTACCCATGTTCCACCTTCTTTTGGCATAGGCGCCTCCTTCAAAATATTAATCCAATTCCAAGCTATCTGATACGTATATACGATAACCATGTCTAGCTGCATAATTTCTCGCTGCAGCGGCCAAGTCACTATCGTCAGTATATTCTAGGACGAATGCTTCTTTTCCATCACCCAAAACTCTAGCTAAATACTCATCAAAATAGTCGCGATTCTCGGAATCATTTTCCTCGAAGCTCTCGTCGTCCCAATTTATAGAAGTATACACACTCTCCTGATTTACAGCGTCTAGCACATTGTCTAGGCTGCCATTATTATCCAAATATTTTGTAACAAAAACATCGCCACCATTTATCATGACCTTTTTGCCGGTGGCCTTGAGTCCCTGCAATATAGCTGCAACTCCATTGTAGATTTCGTCCTCAGGATAATTGTAGTAGACATCAACATTGTCCACAAAAAATCCATCAACGCCCTTTGCCACAAGCTCTGAAGCCAATGTGTTTAGCACAAAATCCTGCCATCTCTGATCACCCACATTGAGCCAGTATTCCTCGTCCCAGTTCTCGTAGGCACCTAAAACCAAATCCGCATATTCGGTATAGTAATCTCTGAAATCCTCAATGGAACCAACATTTATATAAGAATAGATTTCGCCATTTGTTTTGTGAAGCTCTGCAATCTCATCAGCAGTAAAATACTGAGCGTCGATAACCAAAGTATTACAGCTTACGTTATCAGGGAGCTCCTCGAAGGTGTCGCTGAGATAGACTCCGTAGTCGCTGCTATGGCTGCCATCCGCATCAGATTCACTAGAATTATTTGAATACTGTTCATTTGTATTTTCCGAAAAATGATTCACAAAGACATATCTTCCACAAATTCCTAGTAGAGCCACAAGGAGCACAATCAGGACAGTACATACTATTTTCTTATTCATTCCAAAATTCCTATCTATTACTACTTACTCATGCAACTCCAATGGCAATCCATCCGGATCAAAGAAAAATGTCATCTTCTCACCAGTGAATGTGTCTGTTCTGATTGGCTCACACTCGATGCCAAGGGATTTTAATTCAGCCACCTCGGCCTCGATATTCTCCACATTAAAAGCCAAATGTCTCAGGCCGCATGCCTCAGGAAAGGAAGGTCTCTTAGGTGGATTCTGAGGAGCAAAAATCTCAAGCTCCGTATTTTCATTCACCTTTAAGTCCAGCTTCCAGTCATTCTTGTCCGGTCTATAATTTTCTCTCACAATCTTAAATCCCAATTTGTTTACGTAAAAATCCTTTGAAACCTCATAATTGGAAACGATAATTGCTACATGATGTATCTTTGCTAATTTCATAAAAATCTCCTGTATATCTAATCTCTTGCCAAGTGTTTGGCCACCTTTTCGGCTGGTAAAAATCTGCTGTAGAATGACTCGTACAGCTTCCAAGTCTCATCCAACGAACCGCAGTGACTGTCCCCAGCCTCCAATATAATGTAATGAACACCAAAGCACTCTACCCTAAGCCCAGTGTCCCTACATCCATTTCTAGTATAAAATCCAATACGCCTATGCTGCAGCTGTGCCTCGGCGGCATCATCTGTATAATCGGGATTTTCCACCTCACCAATTACCACACTGGATCCTCCTAAATAAGAATTCAAAAGCGATATCAACTGACTGCCCAACCCCAGATTTCTTACCTCAGGGAACACTGCTATATAATCGATCAGATATTTTCCATCTAATCCAACCAGATAAGTGTATCCCACAAGCTCCTCATCCCTGAAAAGCCCTAGGCACTCATACCATCCTGCTTCCCACGATGCCAAAATCATCTTCAGCGGCTTTCTCTCATTCTCCGGAAAATCCGCAATCATGTGATCCGTGTATATCTGCTCTATCTGCGCCCTGGTTAGGGGCTGTAGTGTTACATTTACCATATTTCTCTTCCTACTGGCTCGCACAGTCGAATTCGACTGACGCCCTTTAATGTGTTTATTTTCCCTTTCATTAGTTTACCAAATCTCTGCTTTAAAATCCTTAAAATTGCCACTTTTAATCCATTATATCCGCGACTTTACCTCTAGCTTCCTCCATTTCTAGCTGGGCTAGTGGTAATTTCTCGGACTTTTACCACTGTAATTTTCATTTTCAGCAATTACAGTGGTAATTTTTCAATCCCTTTACCACTGTATTCTCCATTTCCTGCATTTACAGTGGTAATTTTCAAATCGCTTTACCACTGTATTTCCCATTTCCTGCATTTACAGTGGTAATTTTCAAATCGCTTTACCACTGTATTCTCCATTTCCAGCATTTACAGTGGTAATCCCCCAGAATCTTTACCACTGCAAAAGCCCATCACCCATAATCCAGTGGTAAATAGCCCAGCAACAAATAAAAAATAGCCCAGGAACAGAGACCATCTCCAATCCTGAGCTATTTCACCTGCACTCAATATTCACTTATCCCTGCCAATGCGCAACGCAAGGATTATCACAACTTCCAAGCTTACTTCTCCACTAAGATCAACGTACCCCAGTCCTGCATCAGCATATCCTGCCCAGCTACGTATCTATTCCCCGTCAGCACGTCTTCAACATTTTCATATGGGCATTTAACAACGGTTTCTTCCTCGCTATAGTTGAATACAAAATGGATATTTTGCTGCGCTTCATTTATCACATTTCGTACAACAACAGAAAAATTACAACCTATAGTCTCTATCCCTGCCCTTTGAGCTGCTTGCTTTAGCCTATCCTTTAAAATATCTTTATCACACCAGCATCCAATATAAAACGCGCACCCATCTCCATATTCATGTTTTGTAATAGCAGCATAATTGCCCCAATATTTGTGCTCATAATTAATTGTCTCAGTGTCTTTGTCTGCAATTAAAAGCTCCTGCCAAACAGTAACTTCCTTTCCTAAAAGCTTTGTTTTGCCTGGGCGGGTGAACTGTTGATAATACATTCCAAACACATCAGTCAATTTATATGGTTGCAAATCCTGTCTAACCTGAATATTTTCATCTGCGAAAAAAGATTTAAATGAAGAAACAAGCACTCCACCATTTTCAACAAATGTTTTAAGCGCATCTATAGTCTCATCAGTTGCACAGTATAGCGCCGGTGTAACAATCATATCGTAATTACGTACTCGTTCAACTAGACATGCAACATCTATGACATCACACTCAATATTCTGTTCATATAATGCATCATAGTATGTACGAACCACGTCATTGTATTCCAAAAATTCTTTGCCTGGTTGGTCTTTTGCATCGCCTATTGGAAAATATTTCAGGGCCGTTTGACTGGTATTATCTACCACAATTGCCACTTTATTATGCTTTATGATTTTCTGCAAATATGGTCCAATTTTCTTAAAATCTGCACCAATAGTCATCGCTTCTTTGTATACGGCACTTTCCTTCATATCATGACTCAAAATACCCTTCCAATATGTTTCATAGCTATTGTGAATACTATGCCAATGCCAATACTCCACCCCACATGCACCACTTGCCAAATGGGAAAATGCCTGTTGACGAAGCTGCCCTGGATATGGAGTCCAATATCTAAACCCCTGAGCCTCTGTCTCCCAAACCATATATTGCTCATTTTTTAATGAGCGAATGCTGTCGCCACAATATGCAATCTCTGAGCCAGTCAAATCATCCTGGGTGGGATGATAAATATCGCATCCTAGCAATGTAACCGCCTTTGCAGCCTCGTAATGGTTAATATCTGGCTGAACTCCGTATGAGTGACCAAATGGAGCAAGTTCATCCTGCTTCCAATAAAAATCAAAATTATGTGTTACAAACTGATCTTCACGACGGTACTCGTCTACAATTCTTCTTTGCCATACCAAAAATTCTGCCGCCAAATGACGTTGAAATTTTTCAAACTCAGCGGCGTAAGAACCATTTATTGTACCTAGAACACTAGGTAAATCATCCCATGTATTTATTGAATTACTCCAATATGCAAAACCAAATTTTTCATTTAAATTTTCTACTGTTTTAAACTTTGCTTTTAAATACTCTTTAAAAAGCTTTTCTACATTTTTCCCAGCAGTGCCATAATGCTTTGTCTCATTATCAATTTGAAATCCAATAACACATTTGTATCCAACAACTACTTCAAGAAGCTTTCTAATAATTTTTTCAGCTGCTTCTAAATAGGTTGGATTGACAATATCCATTATTTGGCGAGAGCCGTACATCCATCGACCTTTTTTGGTGGTTGCCAAAACATCCACATCCTTTTTTACCAGCCATGATGGTACAGCATATGTTGGAGTTCCCACTATCACCTTAAGTCCATATTCTTCTGCTTTATCGAGAGTCTTAACAAGAATAGAAAAATCGTATTTTCCTTCTTCCTTTTCCCATGTGCTCCATGTGGATTCTGCCACACGTATCACGTTCATCCCGACTTTTTTCATCATTTGAAAATCTTCGTCTATACGATATTCATGTTCATACTCTGGATAGTATGCAACTCCATACATAAGTTCTTTCATAGTTCATATCCTTTAATTTATTCTATTGGTGTTGATTCATCTGCCTCATAATCAATATAATCGAATTCCGCATATTTTGAATGACAAAGTCTATCGATACATGCGACACCTATCATTGTTCCTGTAAACTCTCCATATTTGCAGTACTCATCAGAATATAATGAAGTATCAATATCAGGGCCTATCTGCTGCCAAGGTTCATTTTCATAGCTCCATTGAAAACTGCATTTTCTACCATCTATGTTTATGCGCATCAAAATATCCTTATCATCCTCGACCTTTATTCTCTCATCCAACCATTGCTTGCGTATTCCATTTTCCATTTGCTGAAGCATAATGGCGCTACCGCCAAGTGTTTCGCTATAGTATTTACGTAAATACGTATAATTCATATTGTCATAATAAATTACTATGCCTGCACTATGCTGGAATACCTCTGGCACAAAACTCATTAAGGTTGTAAATCTTGCGTGAACCGAGGTTAGCTTTCTGCATAGCAAACTAACTTTGTTCAAAGAGGTCAGCGCTTCCTGCCCTCTCACTCTTAGCCAGCTTTTTCGACTAGAAAGATCACAGAAATTATATGCACCGGTTCTAGGTGAATAATAAAATAGCGATAATTTGTCACTATCAAAATCATCAAAACCTTTTTCTTTTCCAAAATCTTCCTCTGGCAAATCAGGTTCAGGAACTTCTACCTTTGCCAAATTGCTACCATCTGCCATTCTTAACCAACCATCGCTAGTCCATTTCATTTTTTGTATAGCTGTTTCTCTGCCGAGAGTACATCTATATTTGCTACGCATGTCCTCGTCATCTGTAATAAATGGTCTGGCTGTTAAATGCACCAAATAGGCAATATCATTATCCAAATCTACATAACTACCGTGTCCAGATTTTTGCAAAACAGAGTTCGGATTGAAGTATTTAGGCTTTAAATGATCTGCATCCTTTCTTTCATTGGACTCCATTGGAGCCGAAGTTATAACAGCGCCGCGTGGATCTGATTCGTAATTACCATAAATTGACCTACTACGTCCCATCGTTACTGAATGATTGTATCCTGTACCACCCTCAGCACACATTATGTAATAATAGCCATTATGCTTTGTCATTCTAGGAGCCTCTATACATCCTCGGTTAGTAGCTCCTCGCCAAAACCTACGTGGGTATCCTATTATCTTTTTACCATTTGGGTCATACTCTACAATATTAATCACACCAGGTTTTTCATAATTATCTCTAGTCTCCCAATCCAATGATAGAATATATTTTTTGCCATCATCATCATGAAAAATGGATGCATCAAAACCTGCAGAATGAAGATAAACTGGCTCTGACCAAGGTCCTTCAATTTTATCTGCTGTCATCAGATAATTATCAACATCAAAATATCTAGCGTTCATATTATTCATAACACCGAACACAATGTAAAATTTATCTTCACTCTCACAGTATGACAAATCAGGTGCCCATACCCCCTTTGCACTAGGCAATTTTTTCAAATCTACAATATTATCATCTAAAACATGTGTAATTAATCTCCAGTGCTTTAAATCTTTTGAATGGTAGATAGGAATACCTGGCAGCCATTCAAAACTGGAAACTGCCAGATAAAACTCCTCTCCCTTTCTACAGATACATGGATCAGGATTAAATCCTGGTATGATTGGATTAGTAATCATTATATTTTTTCCTTACTTAAAATTTGCCGTTCTTCCAAAGTCCCTTTTCAAGGTCGTTTACTACCTTTTCATATTTATTATCTAAATCATAAAAAAGCATACATATTATACAGATAACTACAGCTATAATTGGAATAACAATGACTGAAATATTAATAGCTGTAATAGCTGCATCACCTGTAGGATTAGCATTGAAATTGCCAGCTGCTAATACCCAACCTAGGCAAGCAGTGCCAAAACCAGAGCCTATCTTTGTAGTAAATGATGAAGCTGAATTTCCCATACCAATTGCCTGAACACCTGTTAACCACTGGCCATAGGTAATGGCATCCTGTAATACTCCCCACATTGTTGCAGCTCCGCAACCAAATCCAATACCTTTGATGATATTTGCAAATAGTACAATGCTAACGTTTGTACCAGCAAATCCAGTTATAATAAATCCAATAGCGGATAATACCATACCGGCCACAGAAAGCCATCTTTTAGAAACCTTTTTCATAATTGCAGGTGTAATAAACATAATTCCCATCTGCGATAATGAAAGTGCATTTGATAATAATGCATATGACTCAGGTCTCTTTAGTACATACTGTGCATAGTAATAATTGCTTCCAAAGAATGTAGACATCATAAAGTACATAGAAAATAATAATATGACCTGAAGTACCCAATATTTATTTACAACAAGAGACTTTAAAGCTTCTAATACAGTAGGTTGATTTGCATTCTCAGTAGTATTTTCGGATACATCCACTGTTCTTTCTTTGCATACAAAGAAAGTAATAAGATTGATAGTAACAAAAGCAAGCATCAATATGATTGTTGTCAGAGTCCACGCTCTATGATTGTTGGATGAACCAAAAGCACCGAGTAAAACTGGCACAACTGTATTGATTGTCATTGTTCCAAATGTTGCAAGAAGCATACGAACATTTCCTAATACTCCTCTTTCATACTGATCAGTAGTCATCATGCCCTGCAAAGAAGCATATGGCACATTAAGCATTGTATAAAAAACTGTAGAAACAAGGTTGTATGTAATAAACGCATATGCGATTTTTGCACCATCTCCTAAGCCTGCTGGTACAGAGAACATTAAGACTGTACAAATTGCAAGAGGAATAGAAGCTCTTACAAGCCATGGTCTTGCTTTGCCCCATTTGCTATGAGTTTTATCAACCATACGCCCCATTATCAAATCAGAAACACCATCAAAAATTCTTGAAACCGCAATTACAGAAGCTGCTGAAGCAGCGTTGATGCCACATGCTTCTGTATAATAAACAAGTAAGAATGCAGAAATTAGCGAATAAACCAAATTACCAGCATAATCGCCTAATCCGTATGCAATTCTTTCACCCCAACCTAATTTTGCATTAGATTTCTCTTTTTCCAAATTCTGAATTCCCATAGAAATATCCATTACTCTCTCCTTCATTTATATAATTTTACTAATCCCACGTTAAATATGTTTTGGAAACCATCCCTCATCAATACATTTTGCCAGGTCCCAGCAATCCCATCCTTGCCATGATTTATCATTGGATGGATCAAGCAGCATTTTATAAGTCCAATAAAAATATCCGCTCAATTTGTCCCAGGCTTCTAACTGCGCCTGAGAAAGTGCTCTATATACTTTGCGCTTTTCTTCTAAAGAAACTGTTTTACCATCAGTTGCATCCACTCCATTTAGAATAGACTGGCCGCCTTTAGTATCCATGCCAACGCAATAGCTATTAAAAATGCACCACTCACCAACTACCACTGGAACATAACTTTCAATCTTGGTAAGTTTCTTTTCAAAATTCTCATGAATGAATGCCAAATAATCCTCTAATAATTGTCCGCAACCTTGCATTTCTGCCATCATCAAATATTGATGCGTATCTAAAATAACTCTTCCCTGATATTTAGACTGTGTTAAATATTCCTGCCAGCTGTCCACTCTAAATCCATCATGAAAAACTATGTATTTTCCATCATCAATATTAGGAAGAATTTTCTCAGCCGCCTTATCATAAAAATCCTTCAACCATTCAAAGGATATTGGACCACTGCCCTTTGCCATTTCTTGATCCACTGGAGGATATCTTTTTTGAACCCCCATGCCTTCCCACATTTCTTCTGAAACAGGTTCATTTATTGGCTCTATTCCAAACAAACCCTTACGCATTCCATATCTTTTTGCAAGCTTCTCTAAAAGATCAAGGACAAATTGTACCTCTTTAGGTGACTTGGCCCATTTGCATACACCACTTATTCCACCATTATCAAAACCGTTTTGACTCATTGGCGCTGTATGTAAATCTACCAATATTTTCAAATCATACTTTTCCGCCCAGTTAAACGCCTTGTCCAATTCCTCTATACAACCTATAAATGGAGGTCTATCTCCAAATATGAAATATGGAATTGGAATTCTTACTGTATTAAAACCAATTGCTTTGATTCTAGCGAAATCTCTTTCTGAAATATATTCAGACCTATGTGTCTTTATTCTTGCTTCGTATACTTCCTTGGATAATGAATGTGCCAAATAATATTCATCCTCCGCGTCGGTCCCTTCCCAAATGGCTGGGCTCATCCATTTTTCAAGTACAAGCCAGTTTCCCAAATTTATGCCCTTTATTTTCATGTAAACCCTCCGTTTCAGTATCATTTATCTTGAATATAGATTAAATCATAATTCTTGTAGTCAATATTACTTTTCTCAGATGTTTATCACAAATCTCAGATTCTTGTGCTATACTAATTGCTAAGGAGATTTAGATATGGAAATTAATGAAAACTATTTTATGTCGCGACAAAGCCGCAGGCTGCATACAGTAATACGCAAATACGATACTAAGAATCATTCTGTTACTAGGGTATGCCTACGCCAGGATTTATCAGATGATGAGATCTACACCACCAGTAGGTTTCACCAGCTCATCTCAAATGCGGCCTCTGATATTCCTGAGATTTATGCTATAAATCAGCTCTTTATATACGCTTTTATAAATACTAATGGAAATATTTATATTGTGGGCCCCATTAAATTTGACTCCAATTACTCTATAAAAAATGAACTCAATATAAAAATAGATAACAATATAGCTAATAGCTTGGCAAATATTTTGCCTGCCATAAAATGGGAAAACTTTGTAGAATCACTTTTAGATTTTGCAAACATCTTTAAAAAATCTAATGACGAAGATCATGAAATTATTGAAAAAGATTTGGTAACTATAAATTGCATCGAAAAAAATTTCAATTACAAGCTAAGACAAGATTTGGAAAACAAGATTTTCGAAGAACAAGAAAATGGCAGGCACCACAATCCTTATGACCAAGAAGTGCGTGAGCTATCCGCCATCGAAAATGGCGACGAGGAAGCTTTAAAAAGAAGTTTGGCTGAGGACTATACAGGTCAAGTAGGTGTGCTGGCCAAGGACAACCTACGAAACAATAAAAATGTAGCGCTAGTAGTTATTGCCACCTCCAGCCGTGCAGCAATAAAAGGTGGACTATCCCCTGAAATTGCATTCTCCATGGCTGATTTATATAGTCTTCAAATAGAAGAAGCAACCACAGACAACATTCCACTTCAAATAACTAGAAATGCTGAATTTGAATACACCAGAATAGTGCACCAGATTAAAACAGAGCGTGCAGCAATGAACTCGTTTTCCGGTGAAGAAAATGAACATGTTATGTCAGCAAAAAACTATATTTTCAAGCATCTCCACGGGAAAATCACCGTTGCAGAAATTGCAGAAGAACTAGGTCTAAACGCCAATTACCTATCGGAGATTTTCAGCAAAAGCGAAAACGTAACTCTAAAGGACTATATCATTAACAACAAGATATATTTAGTGAAAAACCTCCTCACTTACTCAGCCTATAGCTACACTGAAATCGCATACTACCTAGGCTTCTCCTCTCAAAGTCACCTAGGTAAACAATTCAAGAAAAAAACCGGCATGACTCTCAGCCAATACCGGCAAAAATATCAGCTTCAGGAATATCTTGATTAGAAATGTGGATTACCTCTAGCTTCCTCTTTTTCTAGCTGGGCTAGTGGTAATTTCTCGGACTTTTACCTCTAGCTTCCTCTTTTTCTAGCTGGGCTAGTGGTAATTTCTCGGACCTTTACCTCTAGCTTCCTCTATTTTTAGCTGGGCTAGTGGTAATTTCTCGCACCTTTACCTCTAGCTTCCTTTATTTTTAGCTGGGCTAGTGGTAATTTCTCGCACCTTTACCTCTAGCTTCCTCTTTTTCTGGCTGGGCTAGTGGTAATTTCTCGGGCCTTTACCTCTAGCTTCCTCTATTTTCAGCTGAGCTAGTGGTAATTTCTCACCCCCTTTACCACTGTATTCTCCATTTCCTGCATTTACAGTGGTAATTTCCCAGAATCTTTACCACTGCAAAAGCCCATCTCCCATAATCCAGTGGTAATCTCTCAAAATTTTTACCACTGCAAAAGCCCTTCCTCCCAATTACAGTGGTAATCCCCTAGAATCTTTACCTCTGCAAAAGCCCATATTCCCAATTACAGTGGTAAACTCCAAAAATATTTACCACTGCAAAAGCCCTTCCTCCCAATTACAGTGGTAATCTCCAAAAATATTTACCACTGCAAAAGCCATATTCCCAATTACCGTGGTAATCCCCCAGCAGCAAACAAAAATAGCCCAGGAATAGAGTATCTCCTCTTTTCCTGAGCTATTAATTCTCAACCAATATCCAATTATCCCTATATCAAATCATCCAAAAGTTTACTTAAACTTCTTGTCCAATCTCTTTGCACATATATACTCCAAGATAATACAAGGCACAGCTATGATGGACCACTCTGGCTTGCGCTGGCTTAGGGCTACGATAGCAATAAATAAAACAAAGACCTGTAAAGCGAATAAAATTTTGTAAATAACTGCTTTGTTAATCTGCATATGAATCTCTCCTTCTTAATATCCTGCTATAAAACTGCCATCATCAATTCCACTCATCAAATCTTCAAGGGAGTGGCCATACCAGCTGTAAACACAATCATCCCATTTCTGTATAACATCATAGCCACTATCTTCATCATCAGCCTTGTGTAGCACAATGCAATTACCATTATAAGCGTATATATCCTTCTCGGTGTATGAACCACCGCCAGTAGTCCAAATGTCCCACTCTCCGTCAGCGTCGCCCTCGGTGCGCTCTATGCCAATAACTGCTCCACTATCTACATCGAAAATCCACTGGCCCTCTAATAATTCTAATGTGTCCTCTAGAGTATAATCTAGATTATCAAGCTCATTTTGTACATCCTCAGAAACCTCAAATGTTTCGCCCATGGCATCAGCCAATTTCTCGGCCAAATAATAAACTCTAACTCTTGTTAAATCTGCACCTTCTTCAGCTCTTAATAATGGTCCAATGCTTCCGCCGCCATTTTCGATAACAGCCACATCCATGGCACCATCTTTACGCTTGATCCATGCCTGCTGTTCTTTTACGAGGGTTTCCTTTTCCGATGCAGAAATCTGCTCTGTTAATCTAGACCATATAGAATTTAACTCATCGTCCCATAACGAATATCTTTCACCTGCTAGTGTATTCATCTCAAACTGAGTCATATCTGATGTGTCTGTGTCATTAAGAGCAGAATTTTTTTCTTCAATCGCTTCTAAGTCCTTTTGAATAGAATTGCCAGGCTCTGCCTTTTTACTATCATCTGTCTGAGCCTCGGAATCGCTGTCACCGCGTTCTACTGTCTCAACAGTACCTGTCTGACTATCTACCGCAGCAGTATTTGCATCGCTGCCCTTATTTCCATTTAAAACAAAATAAATAATGCACACTCCTACTAATATAATCGCAATGCAAATGAGTGCAATGCTTAAACCGTATCCACGTCTTCTTCTTTTTCTCATAATTAGTCTCCTGTATAAAAAATATCACGCTACAGTATACACTATTTTATAAAAAAGACCTAATATATCCCCCGTCAAAGCAATGCTCCTATCCTCAATAGATTCCAGCACATTTATCTCATTTGGCATGTTCATAGTTATAAATTTCCAGCTTTTATTGAAATCCACCAGCTCCATTGTTGGAGCCTTTATTAATCTGTTGCGGCTACCTATGCCTAGCTCTAGAACCAGCATAGACTCTTCCTTGTGGTCCATGATAAATTTTGAAAATCGTGCCCGTTGCTCTGCCCACTCAGGAGAATTTTCCTGCAATCCATCAAAATTTCCTTCCACTTCGAAAATACGATTTTCATCAAATCCATTCATCTGAAAATGCTTGTCACCATTGCTGGTCAATATAAAATATGGCTTTACAGAAACGATTTTCAACAATTTTTCCATAACCTCGCTGCCATTATAATCATCTATCAAATATTGGTGCACCGCCTGCATGTATGTCTCGTGGTCCTCTGTCGACATGGGTGTAAACACTCCACGAATCAGGCAATCCACGCCATATTTCTCCGCAAAAAAGCCAAAATATTTTCTAAAATTTTCATCATTGGCAAAAATGTGATAGCCCTCTGATATAGACAAACCATTGCTGGCTGTCACAAGTATTGCATCCGCAGCATTTATCCAATCGGCTGCGAGCTTAAAATCATTCATTCTCATTTCCATCACCTATTTTCTCATGGCATTAGCCACGTCCTCTAGTACTGTCTTTATGTCACCTTGAATGGCCATGCCTCGATCCTCGATGGCCTTTGGCAACATGGCATAATCACGGTTTACAGAAATGTATGATGTCTGAGGCAGCGATTCCACTAGCATCCAGAATGGCTCCTGGATAAACATCGGAGTCAATCGTCCCACGCCCAACTCAATGAACAATATCTTTTGATCCTTATGGCTTAAAACATAATCGGAAATCTTTTTGTACTCATGCTCATATTTCTTTCCAGTCAAAAAATTACCGTAACCACGAACCCACGGAAATGCTTCCGCACCACAATGAGGACATCTGGGAATCATCTCGGTAGGAATACTTGTTTCATCTCCCATAGCCTCCATCATTTCTTTTACAGGCTCTATGGCATCCCACACATCATCTGTACAGCATCTACTGCATTGGAAAAATCTGTGGTCGCCCTGCACCTGAGCAATCTTCTCTTCAGGATAAATTCGCGTAAACTGAGTATCCTGATTTGTAGTGAGAATGAAAAAGTCCTTTCCCTTTATAATCTCATCTAAATCCTTATATGGCTTTCTAAGAGGTGCATTCTGAGTAGTATTCAAAAATGTCGCCATATACGCCCAGAATTCTTCTCTGGTATCCCAATGACGGAATGTGCCTGAAAATGCTCCGCTTAGGTTATATTTGCCGGCAAACTTCCCAAAATATTTTCTAAAGGATTCATTATCCTCATAATAGAAATCACCACCACCAGCTGCGGACAATCCAGAGGCTCCACCCACGATAATGCAATCAGCATCCTTTACCATTTGTAC
>JAILKL010000033.1 GCA_024693775.1 Pseudobutyrivibrio sp. | reverse complement strand
GAGAATGTTGTAGGAACCTCTAATCCCAAGTTATCAAGCCATGTTTTGTTGATAAACATAACTGTATTTGTTGCAGGCCATTTACCTTGGAACTTTGGTAATCCATAAATCTTTCCTTCAGGAGTTGTTGCAAGAACCTTTGTATCTGGCTCCTCTGTAAACATTGCATTGATGTTTGGTGTATTCTCTGCATTAATGTAATCTGTCATATCTACAAACAGTCCACTGTACTGAATATAATCAGAATCGACTGTTGCATTAAACATAATGTCCGGAACATCTCCACTGGCTAAACGAGTAGATTTTACTGTATCCCAATCAGCTCGAATTACTTCCCAATCAATATCTACCCCTGCTGCATCCTCCATCTCCTGCAGCCACTGCATATCGTTCACATCCTCTGTAAGTGGATGTGCAATGTAAAGAGCTGTCAATTTTGTCTTTCCATCAGCAGTCTTTTCTGGCTCGCTTGATCCTGTGCCACATCCAGCAAACATTGTCATCGACATTGCTGCCGCCAGAACTAGGCTTAACACTTTTTTCTTCATTTGGTTATTCCCCCATTTCTTTTTAACCTAGGTCTTTTAATTAAGACCTTCGTCCTCTCCTCTTTAAAAATAACATCATTTCGGTTATGATATAAATATCAAAAAGTTCATATAGGTGTCATAATGTCATACGTTCATTTTTACACCTATTATGTCCAAAACCCCTTATTTTTGTTATTTTTAACGGCTTTTAGTGTCAAAATGATAGATTAGGTTTTATTTTTATTTTCCATTTTGATAGCTTAGGTGTCGTAATGTTATATCGGGAGGTAAAATGCTACAAAATATTATTTTTCCAGTGAATCAAATATTTAAATATCAATTGACAGGTAAATTCCAAGCGCTGTCCCCAGAGTGGAAGCATGACCATGCTGCGCTTGTTGATTATGAATTAATCATTGTGACAGAAGGGGATTTATATCTTTCTTATCAGGGACAAAATTTTCATGTAAGTAAAAATGAATACCTAATCTTGCCACCTAGTAACACATATCGTGAAGGCTACAAGGAGGCCTATTCATCCTTTTATTGGATGCATTTTTTAGTGGAGCTAGGAAGTCTGCCCCCTACATTGAACTCATCCTACACACCTAATCAGCAGCTGACAGAATCCTTTTTGATACCTCAGCAGGGAGCATTACCTAGACCGGAAAAGGTCATCGTACAAATGAAGCAATTGCAGGATATTGTCAAAAACAATTATCCACAAATATCCCTTGATTCCATGACCACCAGCATTATTACAGAGCTTTACGGGCAACTACAGGTAAGGCCGGCACGAACGAAGAATAAGCTACATTTACAGCAGCAGATTTACAACGATATTGTGGACTACATTGAAACAAATATTCATATGAATTTAAAGGTGCAGGATGTAGCAGACGCCTTTAACTATAATCCTAAATATCTATCTCACCTCTTCTATGAACTATACGGTATGCCTTTAAAACAATTTATTTTGGATAGAAAAATAGAGACAGCCAACTTTATGCTAGCTGACAACGATAAACAGATTAAAGAAATCGCAAACGATTTAGGCTTTTCCGATGTTCATAATTTTACCAGAGCATACAAAAAGCGTACCGGCATAACCCCAACGGAATACCGAAACGCTTTTTCAAAACGACTATTATTCTATAAATAATCTCTATATATGTTCCTCGCTTTTCCACAAATTCTTTAGTGGAATGGTGAGGAATATTGCTTTTAATACATTGTCTGCAATCATGCAGGTCCATACTCCCATAAGTCCCATGCCAAAGAAATGAATACCTATGAAGGTTGATAAAATACGGACAACCCACATGCCGACTGTCTCAATGACAAATGGATATTTTGTCTTTCCTAGGCCATAATATATACCTTCAGTAATAATGTACATTCCAAAGAATGGCTCATTGAAGGCTACCATCTTGAGCACCGTTGCACCCAGTGCAATTACCTGCGGATCAGTAGTAAAAAATCCCATAAGTGGCTTCGCAAATACGGATAGCAGTACTCCACTAATTGTCATAACCGTTACAGTACAAATAACACTGCTGACACAAACATCATGATATTTTTTATGATTTTGCTCACCATAGGCAATACCAACCATGGTATTTGCCGCAGACTTAAATCCATATCCACCAATGTAGAACAGCTCTTCTGCACCTACAGCAATACTATGGGCTGCAAAGATGATTGTACCCATATGTGATACCAATCCAGCAAAAACTACATATCCAGAGGTAGATGCAATATTTATAAGAAGCACTGGAAGTGAAAGCTTCCACATGCGTCTGGTAATTTCTTTATCAGTCTCAAAAATACTATCCTTAAATCCCAGATATGAGTTTTTAAAGAATACTATAAGTGTCAAGATACCGCCTAGTGCAGATGAGATACAGGTAGCATATGCTGCTCCATCCACACCTAAATGTAGCATGTAAATAAAAATATAATCTAAAACAATATTAACTGCATTGATAACAATGCTGATAATCATAGGTGTTCTAGTGTCCTTTGTGGCCCTGATTGCAGATGCCAAAATATACTGAACACTCTTTAAAATAACTGGAACTGATATCCAAAAGAAATATCTGGTAGCCGCCGGTCTGATAGCCGCCTCTGCACCCATCCAAGTGGCAACAAATGGTGACAGTCCCAGGCTAAGCACTTCCAAAACCGCACCGACACCAATGGCAAAAATAAGGCTCTG
>JAILKL010000017.1 GCA_024693775.1 Pseudobutyrivibrio sp. | reverse complement strand
ATCTTCATAAGAGATAAAATCTAGCATTATCTGACGAAGATGAGCTGTACTTATTTTTGCAGTGGAGGATGAATCTACAGTCTCAGTAAAATCTTCCATAAGGCCGTTCTGCAAATCCATAAGCTTTTGAATATCATTTGTGATATCTACTAGAAGTGGCTTTTGTCTTTCTTCTATGAAATGCTTTGCACTATCAGCCTCTGGGCCCTTATGAGTTTCATCATTTGCAAAAGCTTCAAATGCTTTGATTAAATCATCCGACATTTCAAGAAAGTCATTATATATCTTCTGACATTCATCAAAATAACTTCTTAGTGCTGCAACATCCCACTCTATATCTACTTCGCCTACTTCTATGTTCCCCTTTTCGTCTGCGTATGGCATAATAAATCTCCCTTTTATCAAATCTTAGGCAATAGTTTGCCCTGTCATTCTTTCACTTTCTGTTTGAGCTGTTCTTTTACTTTCTTCATCAACATTAAGATAGTTTTCTTTAATGTTGTTCATAGTTTCTGTAATCTTAGAAACCTGTTGCTTTAACTGCTTTAATAAATCAACCATATTGTGGTCTTCTTCCTCATATTTAGGGACAGTAACATTGTTGCTTGTGAAAGCATCTACTTCTGAATATGCTTGATCTGTACTTATTATTAATTCAGCCTGATCTTCTATTCCTTTAACCAGCTCTTCATATACTTCCTGGTCAATCTGTATTTCTGATGAGCTAGTTCCAGATTCGCACTCACGCCTTCCCTTCTCGTCTGCATATGACATAGCCTGCCTCCCTTACTATAATTGTGATTCCAAATCCGCTATTTTATCTTCTAAATCATCTCTCTTACTATACAATTCAGTTAGTTTTTCATTTGTTGTTTCAATCGCAGAGTCAATATTGCTGCTTAAGCTATCTGTATCCGAAATATATAGTGTCTTTTCCGCTTTAGCTGTCATTAAATCAGTAGCCGCAGAATTTTCTTTATTGCCTCCCCATGGAGTATCACCTTTTAAATCGTAGCTACCTACATAATCATATACAGATGTAGTCAAATCTTTTTTTATTAATACAAGAGAACTATCTTCATTTTGTAGTGTGTTAAGGATAGCTTCGTAATAATTGATTGCAGTATTTACCCCAACAAGCTCAATTTTTAATGCTGCTATTGCGGTCATTATGGCTGCTCTTCTAGCAGCTTCTATTTGTTCTGCTGTTTTTCCCATTTTTGCCTCCCTTTATACAATATTCATATGGCGGACAAAGCCGCCATATGAAAAAAAACTTAGCCTAATGTATATGTAGGAACTGACGCTGATGCAACAGCATCGACTTCTTCAAAATCGTTAGCCTTTTGCTGAAGTCCGCTACCATATACTTCTAGCTCTTCAACGTATTGCTTCAACTTTAAATCTAAATCCTCATAATTATCTAATAATGCTGGAGATGATTTTCCCTTTGTTGCGTCTGCAATTGTTGTAATATTATTTCTTATTTGATTAAGTCTAGCCTCTAAGTCTGAACTAAAAGTAGTCAGCTTATTACTAGTATCAGCCATATCATCGGTCTGTCCGTAAATAATATCTGCCATGGTTTATCCCTTCCTTTCTAATATGTATTACTTCCATCAGTGGCAACTTCTTCATAATTGTTTCTTAATACAACTGTCCAATCATGAATAGCCATAATAGCATCTGACATCGATTTCATATTTTGTCCAAGCTCTGCTAGGTATGCTATATTATCCTCAGCATTACCGCCCTTCCAAGCCTCGCTTAAAGGCTCTGCTAAACCGAATACAGAATCTGCAATAACATCCAATTCTGCTGCCTCTGTCACTATCGTGTTTAATGCAGTAGTGACTTCTTCCGTATTCATACCTGTTTCTGCCATTATTCTTTCCTCCTATTATAAAATTTTATTTAAACCCATTTTTTATGGTGTTTAATACAATTTGCTATATAGTTCTATCAGTTCCAGTTATTACTATATCTTCTTCTATCTCAAATCCACTTGGTACCTCTGTTAATAACTGTGTTTCATCATTTAACAATTCTGTTGAACTATCTAAGATTTCCGTTTCTGGACATTCATACACCTTTTTGGTTTTTAACATCTCAGATGTATTCCAGTTAAGAACAGCGTTTGACTTTTGTACCCCTGGAGTCTTTGTGATTGCTACTTCCTTGTTTGTGCCTATTCTTGTTAAT
Organism: Pseudobutyrivibrio sp.; assembly: GCA_024693775.1. GTDB lineage: Bacteria > Bacillota > Clostridia > Lachnospirales > Lachnospiraceae > Pseudobutyrivibrio. The sequence goes on along the minus strand of JAILKL010000017.1, from coordinate 9,796 downwards.
ACTCTAATCGAATGAGCTATATCAAATACAAACCACAAAACAACGGCCACTATGAGAAATGTAATCGCTGTAACAACTAAAACTATGGTTATATTATTGAGTAATTGTGTTTGTTGAACTGTATCCACTTTTATTAATTCTCCTGTTCCGCCAATGAAATAGTCTGTCTTGCTTTTTCTATATTGGTTTGCAATTCTTCTTCCATCGTCGTTACTCTATCGATATTTACAGCGTCTGTGCTATCAATATCATTCTTTACATGTTCCTCAATGTTTTGTAATGCCAGTTCCATATCGTCATATGCGACACCATCTCTATGAAACTTTTCTGCATTGCTTGATATCTGACTTGCAAGTTCCTTATATATAACCAAGGCTGTGGTTGCATTATCCAATTCGGCAATATTGCCATCTGACAATGCCATTAGATCGTCCCAGTAGTCACTATATGAGACACCTCCATCACCTGATTTATCTATTGTTCCTAGGGAAATATAATAATCTGCTATACTTCCCAATCGCACAGCTCTCTCCTTTTGACTCTGTTCCAAGTCTCCCTCAGCCGCTTTTTTGAACCAATAAGCTGACTGCTGTTTATTTCCTGTGCCTTCGTAGCTATAGAAATATGCCAAGCCTAATCGATATGCAAACAGTGCATACTCTGACTCATTTTGACTTAAAATATCTTCATATGTGCGATTTCCACTAGTAGTTATCAATAATTGCCTAAGTTCTGTCGCCTCATCTTCTGAAAAATTTTCATCTGCCAAATAAACTTTATCTATCAGATTTATATATGCATCTGCCTTAGATGGATCAATATTTATTGCCTCGATGTAATTTGTTTCCATATCTGCAGAATTCTGATTTTTATCAGCATTGTCTATATGTGTTTCATAGCCTGATTGTTGTAGATTGCTAGCATATACATGACATGTTATTGCAGCTACACCTATAATCAGAGCCATGCTCATTGCTGCGACAAAGGTTCCTAGCTTTATTTTTTCTTTTTTACGATAGTTTTGATCCAACTCATAATAGTGCTCTAAATCGTAAATTATAGATGAGCATTTTTGATAGCGTTTTTCAGGATCAAGCTGTGTACACTTAAGTATTATTTGCTCTAATCCCTGTGAAAACTCCTGATTCCAATATCTTATTGGATATATTTCATAAGGTGGCTCACTAGGATTTTTCCCAGTCAAAAGATGATACATAGTTGTTCCAAGACAATATATATCTGTTCTTGCATCTGTTTGACCATGACCACCAAACTGTTCAGGTGCAGCATATCCTCTAGTACCAAGACAGGTAGTATCTTCTATATTGTCTACCTTGTACTGTCTTGCTGTTCCAAAATCTATGAGCACAATAGTGCCATCTGGCTTTAGCATTATATTGGATGGCTTTAAATCTCTATAAATAATTGGTGGATTTTGAGAATGTAAATATCCCAATACATCACATAGCTGCTTTGCCCATTCAATAGCAAATTCTTGTGGTTGTGGACCATATTCCTCCAGTGCTTTTCCTAAGGTATTACCTTCTATATAGTCCATTACGATTAGAATGCTATCTTCGTAATCTATTATGTCTATAATGCTTGGCAAATTAGGATGTGATAAGTTTTTTAGCAACTCTGTTTCGGTCTTGATGCTTTGCAGATTTACATCAGAATCTATCATTGCATCTTTACGTATCTCTTTTATTGCCCATTGTTTATTTGCACGCTCATTCATTGCAAGATAGACAATGCTCATTCCACCCTTGCCAATTCTATTTAGTATTTTGTATTTGTTGTCAATTACACTTCCTATTTCCAGCATTTTAAATACTAATTAATAACCCTGATATGTTATCTGTCTCTCCTCTATTTTTTACTAACTCAGTGAGCTTCTTTAACCCATCCCTTTGGGCAGCAAATTTCACTATTTCATTTGGATCTAGCTTTCTCCACAATCCATCTGAACACAGTAAATAGTTCTCTCCTTTGCTGCAAAACCCTGTATAAAAATCCGGCTTTACTTCTTCGGATGCTCCTATGCACTGAAGAAGTATGCTTTTTTTATCGCTATTCACAGCTTCTTCATATGTCATTTTTCCTAAATCCATTTGCTGCTGCACATAACTATGATCATGTGTCAAAAGACCAATTTGAGAATTCGTAAATACGTATGCCCTTGAATCTCCAACATTCATTACTAAGTATTCATCATTAACAATCACCATCATTACAACAGTTGTTCCTATTCTGAATCCCTGAGTGCGACCATACTCTTTTAGTTTTTCATTCATCTGCTGCACTATTAGATTTAACTGTATTTGAACCTGCTTTAACGACTTATTATCCATGTCGTTGGCGCTAAGATCTTCCGTTTTTTCTTCCTTGCTAAGAGCTCCTGGCAGCTCATTTCTAAACCACTCATCTATTCTACGAATAAAGCTTGAGCTTGCCATTTCCCCTTGGGATAAACCTCCCATTCCATCACATAAACAAGCTACACACACTGCATCTCCTGCAGCTGTTTTTCCTTGCTTTACCAGTAACGAATCTTGGTTTACTTCTTTTTTTGTTCCTATATCAGTATTGACGTCTGTTTTATAACTCATATTTAAACTCTTCGTTTGAAATCTTAATTACTGAACCATTTGAAAGTTTTTGCTTGCCACCCTTTTCCAGTTTTACTCCATTCAACCATGTTCCATTTGTTGAATTGCAATCCTCCAGGAAAATACCATTATTTGTTTGACGAATTGCAGCATGTTGCCTACTAATCGTTCCATTATCTTTTACATAATAATCTGCATGCAGGCTATCCTTTCCTATGGTGAAATAACCTTTATTCAATGGTATTTTTTCTCCAGTTTTCACTCTTATAAGAGTTCCCATTTTAATCTGTTGGGAAATTCCTTGCCCTTGACCAAGGATAGTAGTTTCACTTGAAGCAGGTTTGCCAGCTAATATCACAGTGTCTGTTGGACTATAATTGTCATTAGCAGCTTCAAACTTAAACGGGTCTTTTGGAGTTTTTACACCCGGCTTATTTATAAAGCTTTGCATTCGGGCTTCTTCCTCTTGCTTAAGCTGCTTCTTTGACTTCTTTTTAGGTTTATCTTTATTAATTACAATAACAATTACTGTGGTCGTTATACCTGCAACAACTGCAACTATACCAACGCATATTATTACTATTATGTATGTAGGTATTCCCTTATCTTTTGTATCAGATGCCTCAGTTTCTGGGGTTTCCTCTTCCTCTACAGGTCTTTCATATTCACAGGAATATTGAATTCCAAGGCCGTCTAAAAGCTTTGTTATTTTGGTTGAGTCCAGTGCACATGAATACATTCCATCACTTGTAAGGAGATTCATTCCTATAACATATCCATACTCGTCTACAAGTGGACCGCCACAGTTATTTGCTCCTACTGCTGCATCACTTTCAATCACTTGAACATTTTGTAGATTCACAAGGTTTACGATATGCCCCATGGTCATAGCCACTTGTTCATCTGAATAGTACTGGGTTTCAGAATCATAAGTTATTGCATCTGGATATCCCATCGCATATACGGTATCTGCTATCGCATAAGGCAGATTAGCCACCTCATAATTTTGTGATGTAAGAAGTGTAAGTGGACTCTTTGTATATATAGGCTGTGGCAATTGCAAAACAGCCAAGTCTAATTCTGCACTGGTATTTACAACCGTTGTACTAAGAACAACATCTCCTTCTACTACCACCTCTGTTGAAAATGAAATTTTCGCTACATCTTCCTCTGAATTTGGTAATTCAAGGTATTCTAAAGCTGCAGTAATAGTCTCATCATCAGGATTAAGGATGTGATTGCAGGTTATTACGTACTCACTTCCCTCTGAATCTCCAATTAAAAATCCCGATGCACCACATATAATATGTTTGACATTGCTTTCATCCGTAAATACGGTATTAACTTGAACAACACCATTTTTTGCACTTTCAGCATTTGATGTGTCATCTGCAGCCTGCACTTTATAAGCAGGCGAGAATGCCATTATTAATCCTAACGTCAATATACAAAGAGCCTTAAATCCCTTCATTAATAAATCTCCTACTATCTAGTCTTTTTCTTTTTAAAAGCAAATACTCCAACTCCTGCACCTGCTGCACCAAGTGAAGCAACAGCAGCTATTGCTATTGGAAATGCCGAACCAGTAGCTTTTGGTCCTGGTGCTTCACTAATAATCTCGTTCTCTCTTAGTTCTTCCGCTTTTTGCGAAACAAGCAAATTGTTATAACTAAGATTTGTTACGTTACCAGCAACATCGGAACATGTTATTTCGATATTTTGCAAATATGATTTTTCAGGAATAGTCAGAGTCTTTGTTCCACCACTTTCTGCCAATTCCTCGCTTGTATAGCTTCCTAGCTCTTCTCCATTTAGTGTGATAGTCATTGCTGATACACCAATTGTGTCTGTAGCATTTACTGAAAAATCATGATTTGCTTCTTCGTAAGTTCCGTTATCTTCAATCCCTGATACAACTACACTTGGAGCTGTCATATCCATTAAAAATTCTATTTCAGCATCTTTGGATTGATTACTTTGCTTATTAGTCGCTCTATCCTCTGAGAATACAGTCACATTGTATATTCCATCATTGTTGAAATTATTTTTTCCAACAACATAGCTTATAGAATGCCAACCACGATCATTAATCATATCGCTAGTGGTATATCCTCTACCTTCTGATAGTGTTTTTACATTTCCTTCAAATCCCACTGATACTTCCTTGTAAGCAAGGCTATCTACATTGATTTCTGTTATCACAACATCCTGTGGAGATGTAACATAATATCCATCAACCATATCTTTAGTTGCTTGTGAAAGAACATAAACAGAACCAAATCTATTTACGGAGTACTCTATCTTTTGCTCAGATTTATTTCCTGCCAAATCAGTGATAACTGCATTAAGGGTATATAAATCATCCTTATCCTTTTCATGGGCGATATCAGAAACCTTGATTTGATACCCATCGGCAGTTGCAGTCGTAGTCATACCAACATTCACAAGTCCGCTATTTGAACCAGTAAGAGTTACTTCTAAACTTTTTTCCTCTAGATTTTTGTCCGTTACACTTATGATTGGCTCAACTACTCCTTTATTTGCAGACATGTTTTCTACACCAGTTATATCTATAACAGGAGCTGTCGTATCTATTACAAATGAGCTGCATGTATATGTATCAGATACATTTCCTGCCAAGTCTTCACAAGATACATTGAATCCGTACACGCCATCCTTTTCAAATCTAATAGTCACCTCATGCTCATCATCTAAATCATAATATTCACTAATTTCAGGTAATTCATTTAGGCCTTCTTCTGAAGACTTTGTAATTACAGCCTGAGAAGCTTTTGTATTTATATCCTTGATCTTTATTTTTGCTGTTCTTGCAGAATTATAATACTTTCCATTCTGCACAGAATTATTATCAAACTCTACAGATACCTCTGGTGCTTTTGTATCTATTACAAATTCGTTAACCGTTTTTGTTTCAGATACATTTGTAGCTTTATCTTTGCAACTAAACTTAAAACTATATGTACCATCTTCTGAGAATGTTACCGTCTTTGTATATGTACCATCCCCTGACTGCTTCCAAGCCCCAATCTCTGCCTTGCCACCATTAGATGTTATTTCTAAACTTGTAAATTTATCATCTGTACTAAAGTTTTTCTCTTGAACCTTAATTGTTGCAGTTCTTGCCGCCTTATAATATTTTTCATTTTTTGCTTCGTTGTTATCAAATGTTATTTCTGCTACTACTGGAGCAGTTTTATCAATCGTAAAGTTTGTCTGTTCAAATGAGCCTTCTGCATTACTGTTTCCAGCTTTATCAGTTACGCATCCACTTACATAATAATCATCTTCTGAAGAAACCTTTGCTTCATACGTATATACGATATCTCCATTCTCTAATGGTTCGGAAGCTGTTTTCTTTTCAAAGTGTATTTCTCCTGCTGTGCTTCCTACTACTGTTAATCCTGGTAATACATCCACCGCATCGAAATTAGCCTCAGTTATTTTAGCAGTAACTGTTACATCATTATTGTAGAATCCAGCTTCTGCCCCCTCCGAACCTATTGGAGACGATTGATTGTTATATGTTATTTCAAGCTTTGGAGGTTCGTTGTCTATGAATGTTTTTATGGTTTTTGTATATGTATTTGTTGAGTCGCCCTCTATGGTATAGGTAACTGTGTATGTACGGGATGCGTCTGTAAGTAGCTGGGCTTCATATATGTTGTCTACTACCCATACATAGATGTCCCAAGTCCATTCATATCCAAAGATAGAAAAAGTAATCTGTCTTGTCTCAAAGCGTCCATTCCCATCTTTTCTTTCAAATTCAATTGCCTGTCCCTGACCATCTTCAATACTATTTACTTGAATCTTGGCATTTGCTTTTCCTTCGATTTTTAGGTTTAATTTATCCTCACTGTTACCATTGTTTGAATACCACTTTATTTCGTTATCATTAACATCCTGCTCTGTTAATGTATATGTGCCATCACTACTACTTATTGTGTATTTAAATTTGCTGTTCTCTTTTGCTGCATCAGCATTGCCTACTATGTCATTAAGCTCATATTTATCTGCAGCAATCGAAATATTATCTTTTACATTATTGACTGCTACGACGTAACCAAGAGAATACATCTTTCCTACTTCGGGTTCTAATGTCCAGGTCACTGTTAGAGTTCCATTAGCACCGCTTCTTTCAGGTGTGCATATGCTATTCAAACTAAATCCCGATTGGTTGTCTGTTGATGTCTCATCGCTATAATCATATGCACAAATATCTACCTCAACGTTATCTAAGTTTTTATCTAATGCATAGCCTTCAACTTGTACTATTGCTTTAATTGTTGTTTTGGAATTAAAGATTTTGTCTTGCTCTTCTGCCTCTTCGCCTGTAACATCTACCTCTGTAATTACAGGCTTTGTTGACTGTTCCTTTGTATAATCGCAATTTGCATTTGTGCATTTATAGATTAGTTTGGTTCCATCGTCGCTATAGACAGGATCCGACAATACATGATTAGTACATTCTTCTTCTGCTTGGTTTTCATCCTCACAGCCGTTATCGTCGATTCCACCTGTTTGCTGCTGGATTTCCTCTTCTGCATTCTCCTGTTCTTCTTTCTGCGTCTCTTCTTCCGCTGTTTCTTCTTCTTCTGGCTGAATACTTTCATCTGTGATTGTATCTTCCTGACCATCCAAATTATCAGCTAAAACGCCTATTTCTGATGTGGAAAAAAGTAATGCAGATAGCATTACTGCTGCCACTAATCGTTTAGTGACAAAAAGAATTTTATTATTCTTCAAAACTTATTCTCCTACCCTATATTGTGTTGATGGCGATTATTTCGCAATTGGTTCAATTTTATCCTTTTTGTTACTCTTTTTCAATATTTAACTATTTAATCTCTAATTTTTAATGTATTACTTTTGCTGTCTCTGCTGAATTTAACTCTTCTACGAGAGTGTATAATAGTGTTAAAATTGACATGAGAGTAACAGCTCCTTTCGTTTTTTGTTTTGTGGTGAAACTAAACTACTATAACAAAAGGTTGTTACTCTCATTTTTATTATTCTTTATTCAACTGACAAAATCTTTACTCTATTATCATTCTTTATATGATGAAGCCTCATCATCATCTTCTTCTATATTATATCCTTCAACACCCCAAAGCACTCTCGAACCATATTATTAGGTACATACAAGTATTCTGTGAATGCTGCTATGCCACTAATGTCCGCCTCGGTATAGCGTTTTGCCAGCATGGTGCCTCTGAATACGTGAAAGTTATTTGTCACGATTCCTATTTTCTTTTCATTTGGGCTATCTATTAGCTTTAGGGCGTACTGTATGTTCTGGCTGGTGTCCACTGATTCCTTTTCCACTAGAATTCTATCCTCGGCTATTCCCTGCTCTAGGAGATAGTCTTTACCTCCCTCGCCCTCGCTGATAAATTCATTGGCGCCTTGGCCACCTGTTACTACTACCATAGTCTCTGGATTGTTGTTGAGATATTCGACTGCTGCATCAAGCCTATGTTTGTATACCACGCTAGGCCCCCAGTCCTTCATCTGCGCGCCCAAAACTATGATATAGTCCGCGCCAGCATCGCCCTTTGAAAAGAACTGACTGAGTATGCATCCCTCACAGATAATAAACACAGCTAATCCTGCTGCAATCCCCCCTCTAAATATGTAAAAAACTATCTTTGGAACCTTTTCCCACAGCTTCTTCTTATCCATAAAATATAGAAATCCAAAGAATAATCCCAGCGCTATCCATATGACAAATGAAAAGGTGCCACTACCTACTCTAAATACTACTAGAGAATACATAAATGAGAGTATTCCTAGAACAATATATATTACTCGTCTAATCATTACTCTCCACCTCTCAATCCTAAAAATTCCATCAGCGTGCTAGCCTCCTCATAGTCTTGGCTATAAAAATTTACATGGGCTATATCTGTGCTTCTATCTGTAAATGCAGGATATAAAAAGCCTGCCTCTGGATCATGTGGAATCTGCTCCTCATCTACAGGCGCTATTGCCATGATTAGATACTTGTATACTTCCTCTGATTCATCCTGATATGATTTGTCACTGCCCTTTATTGGCACATCATATGCGCCATAATATACATATATGGCATATGGTCTGCCCTTTGGATAGCGCTCTGCTACTAGCTCATACAGATTTAGCATCAGCGCGTCATTCTCTAGGCCACAGTCTCTGATGGCGTATATCATCTGCCATATAGAGCCTGGCTTCATTCCGGGTATCTCGTACTTTATTAATTCCTCATTAGGCTTTGCAAAAGGTATCGCCTTTGCGATATTTAGGCATCTGGTCTTTTCTGCTCCCTTTAGGCTCAGAAAGCTGGTATTAAATGTGCCGTCTATAAAGCCTTCCTCATCTATATATGCTCCCGCTATCCTCACTAGGTTGCTTCTGGTGGAGGTCATACGGCGGGTCAGCTCTAGCATGTCGTCTCTATTAATATGTCCCATTTGGTTAGTTCCTTTAATATTATTTTTTCTTATACATTTTACTATATATGGGACTTTTCCGTAAATACGATACCTGCTTTCTAGCATCCCTTGCGCCCACTCTTATGATCCTCAATAGAGCAAGCGTCTGCCTCTCCGTATTCAATTAGTCCTGCATCTGCTGGGTCGATAGATACTCGGCCATCCTCAAATACGAATGCCGGTATTCCCACATCTCCTATATCCTTGCATTTGTCGAATACAGGATTTGTATCTCTTAGTCTGGTAAAAGCACCCATGTTTCTGATGTTCTCACCAATATTTATGTATTCAAATTCACTCTCCCTACCTTTTACCTGCTCATGGATATAATCGCAATATGGGCATGTAGGCATTCCATAGATTTTAATCATATTAATGTCCTCCTAATATGTCTGACAAATATATCATCACCGGCAGTGTCACTATCATGAGCACTGTGTTTTACATGATAGTTATTGTAGCATACTCGGGGTATTTATCATATCGGCGGCTCATTATTACATTGAGGGTGCCTGATGGCGCTCTTCCCGTTTACTATATCTATTATGCCGCTATATATTCGTAATAATCCTGCTCTGTAGCAAAGAGCTCATATACACCCTCAACAAGTCCCATGAAACCATCTGCAACTACGTAACCTTTCATAATTTTTACCTCCGTAACCGTTATCATTTATTAACTGTCTAGAAGTATAAA
>JAILKL010000081.1 GCA_024693775.1 Pseudobutyrivibrio sp. | reverse complement strand
GGTACAAGATATACTCTAGCAACTGAAGACTTTCTTCTACCAGTTCCGTAATACTTTGTTGTATTCTTAGCCATGATCTACCTCCTATTAAAATGTAAGCACTTCTGGCTTCTGTGCCTGCTGCTTATGATCTGGTCCAGCATAAACGAAAAGCTTTGTATACATCTGACGACCAAGTGGTCCCTTTGGAAGCATACCCTTAACTGCGTGCTCGATAACTCTCTCTGGATGAGTGTTAAGCATATCACGAAGAGATGTCTCCTTCATACCACCAACATAATCTGAGTGATGATAGTAAATCTTCTGATCAAGCTTCTTACCTGTAACCTTAATCTTCTCTGCATTAACTACGATAACATAGTCACCACAATCAGCGTGTGGAGTGAAGACTGGCTTATTCTTACCTCTTAAAACCTTTGCAACTTCTGCACAAAGACGACCAAGTGTCTGTCCCTCTGCATCAACTACATACCATTTTCTCTCAAGCTGAGATGGGTTTGGCATATAAGTATTCATTGAGAATTCCTCCTTAAATAAATCATAAAAAGCTCTAAGAATGTGATGTCCGGGCACTTCTTAGAATGTTATAGTAAAAACTCGCTTCCGGGCTAATGGACGCAAGTCTTCTCACTACATCAGCCGTTACATTGTACTATAGAAAATCTCACAAGTCAATAATAAAAACCTGTATTTCATAGTTAAAAATGTAACCCTTTAAATGTGTTATTCTTCGTATTCTATACCTATCATAGTAAGACCATGAGCTGGTGCTGTAGGGCCCGCAAGCTCTCGGTTTCTACCACGAAGAATTTCTAGCATATACATGGGCTCCATCTCACCAGCACCTACCTTAATGAGTGTACCAGCAATTATTCGCACCATGTTGTATAAAAATCCATCTCCAGTGAGTCTAATGTGGATAACATCGTCTTCTTTGTATACTCTAGCTGAATAAATGGTACGAACTCGAGATTTTACCTGAGCCTTTACCGATGAAAGTGATGTAAAGTCATGCTGGCCAATTAAATATGCAGCTGCCTCGTTCATCTTTTCCACATCAAGGCTGTAATAATAGTGGAAAGTGTCTTTTCTCTTGGTAGGATCAGGCATCTTTCTATTTAGAATCTTGTATTCGTATGTCTTTCTACATGGTGTATATCTAGGATGGAAATCATCCTCCACCTGACATGAATACTGAACCACTATATCATCTGGTAATCTTTGATTTAGGGCGAAGCTAATCTTATCTGCTGGCATTCTTGAGTTGGTATCAAACACTGCAACATTTCCCAAGGAATGCACACCTGCATCTGTTCTACTAGCTCCCATAATTGAAATAGGCTCTTGCAATAAATCTGTAAGAGCCTCGTTAAGCTTTTGTTCTATTGTTATACCGTTTGGCTGAATCTGCCAACCTGAATATCCACTGCCATCATAGGCAACAACTATCATTACTCGCATACTATAAAACTGCCTTTACTGCGTAAAATAAAATTATATACATAAATAAACAAATATACGCTCTTTGATCAAGAGATGTATATGTAAGTGGACGCATCTTTGTACGTCCTTCGCCACCATTGTAGCATCTAGCCTCCATTGCGTAAGCCAAATCAGTAGCTCTTCTAAATGCTGACACAAATAGCGGTACTAATAAAGGTACCATGTTTGTGGCCTTTTTTACAAGTCCCCCTGTTTCAAAATCAGCACCTCTTGCCATCTGCGCCTTCATGATTTTGTCTGTCTCTTCTATTAAGACAGGAATAAATCTAAGGGCAATTGACATAATCATGGCTATATCATGCACATGAAAATCTACGTTTATTGCTGCACCAAACTTGCTTAAAAAACCAAGTGATTTTTCAAGTCCAGCAGTAAGCTGATTTGGTGTGGTAGTAAGTGTCATAACTGATGTGCCAATAATTAACATTACCATACGACTAGTCATCTTGATGGCATTAATTAGACCTACATCAGTAATTTTTAAAGGTCCTAATTCTACGAGTGTAATACCAGGAGTCAAAAACATATTAAACAATCCAGCGATTACAAGTAACATAATGATACTTCTAAGGCCCTTTACCATAAATGAAAACGGTACCTTGCTAAGCTTTATCACTCCTATAAGAGCGATTAAAATCATGGCAAATAATGGAACATTATCAAATGAAAACAAAGTGATAATGTAAACCAATGTACCAAAAAGCTTAACTCTAGGGTCTAGAGAATGTAGTACTGAATTTGCTGGATAGTATTGTCCTAAAGTAATCTCACGTAACATTTAATATTCCTCTTAGTCCAAGCCACATGGTGGTCTCGGCTCATTTATTCTATCTGCCTAACATCTTAAGGATTTCTTCCTTGGCCTCCTCCACTGTTGTGGCAGAGGTATCAACATCAAATCCCTGTGCTTTTAGGTCATTCATAACATAAGTAACCTGTGGGGCAGCAAGTCCCATTTTTTCCAGCTCCTTGTAATGTGAAAAAACATCCTTTGGAGCACCATCGTAGGCAGGACGACCGTTGTCCATAACTATGATTCTATCTACGTAATTGGCAACATCCTCCATCGAATGAGAAACAAGGATAACAGTGTCTCCTCTCTTCTCATGCATATCAGAAATCAATCCAAGTATTTCATCACGACCTCTAGGATCAAGACCTGCAGTAGGCTCATCCAAAATAAGCACAGATGGCTTCATTGCAATAACACCTGCTATGGCTGCTCTACGTTTTTGTCCACCTGATAATTCAAATGGGCTAGCTAAATAAAACTCGTCTGGGAGCTTTACCAATGTAAGGGCTTCATAGGCTCTTTTAATCTGTTCCTTTTCATCGAGGCCCTGATTTTTAGGACCAAACTGAACATCCTTGAAAACAGTTGTCTCGAAAAGCTGATGCTCAGGATACTGAAAAACCATACCAACCTGTGTACGCAGGCTGCGAATATCGTAATCCTTGTCGTAGATATCCTGCCCATTGAAATATATATGGCCCTCAGTAGCTCGCATAAGTCCATTTAAATGCTGAACTAATGTGGACTTTCCTGAACCTGTATGTCCAATAATTCCGATGAATTCTCCTTTTTTGATAGTAAGGCTAACATCATCTAAAGCCTTTACCTCATATGCTGTGTCTGGAGAATATTTGTAGGACACGTGATCCATAATTAAAATATTGTCATTCATTACTCGTGTCCTCCATTTTTTATTTTAGCAAGGCTAGCCACTAGCTCCTGTCTTGTAAGAATACATTCTGGTAGTGGCACGCCGGATTTTCTAAGCTCATGGGCAAGCATAGTAACCTGAGGAACATCAAGTCCATGAGACTTTAGCTCATCTACCTGAGTAAAAATATCTCTAGGCTTTCCCTTCATGATTACCTTTCCCTTTTCCATTACATATACAAAATCAGAGTCAACTACCTCCTCCATGTAATGGGTAATGAGAATAACTGTTATGCCCTTTTCTCTATTTAAATCATGAACTGCTCTAAGAACCTCAGCACGTCCGTCAGGATCTAGCATAGCTGTAGGCTCGTCTAATATAATGCATTTTGGCTGCATTGCCATAACGCCTGCAATAGCAACACGCTGCTTTTGTCCACCTGATAATTTATTTGGTGAATGAGAACGGTATTTGTACATTCCAACCATTTTTAGAGCTTTTTCCACTCGCTGAACTATTTCGTCAGATGGAACTCCCATGTTTTCAGGAGCAAAAGCTACATCCTCATCAACAACGCTTGCAATAATTTGATTGTCTGGGTTTTGGAAAACCATACCAGCTGTCTGTCTGACAGCAAAGGTATATTCATCATCAGATGTATTCATGCCATCTACCCAGAGTACACCCTCACTAGGTGTAAGCAAAGCATTGATATGCTTCGCAAAAGTAGATTTGCCAGAACCGTTATGTCCTAAAATGGATATAAACTGTCCTGGCTCTACCTCTAAATCAACGTGATCTAAGGCAGTCTGAATGCTCTCCACATTCCCTGCCTCATCACGTCTAATATATTCATGTACTAAATCTTTTGACCTAATAATTGCCATTTGGTACCCACTATTCCTTCCAGTTGAGTCGATGCAAATTACCCTCAGTCTCAAGCCCGAGGAAATCGTTCTGTCTAAGTGCTTCATATAAAACTACAGCAACAGAATTTGATAAATTAAGGGATCTAATATCATGTCCCATTGGTATACGAACACAATTCTCCTCATTATCTACAAGGATTTCCTCAGGAATACCTGCGCTCTCCTTGCCAAACATTATATAGCAGTCTGGTTCGTAGTTTACTTCTGTATGTGTTCTTTTAGCCTTTGTTGTGGCCATATAAACCTTGGCGTCTGGATTCTTTGCCTTGAAGTCTTCCCAATCATCATATCTGAAAACCTCTAATTTGTCCCAATAATCCATGCCAGCTCTTTTTACAGTCTTGTCTGTAAGGACAAAGCCTAAAGGCTCTATCAAATGAAGCCTAGTACCTGTTGCGCAACAAGTACGTCCGATATTACCAGTGTTTGCTGGTATCTCAGGCTCGTGTAAAACAATATTTAACATATATACCTCTATTACTTATTTTCTTGTCTGAGCTCTGTAACAAACTCTTCTATGCGATCCATTGCTCTTTTTAGATTCTGTAATGAGTATGCATATGAAATACGCACATTTCCCTCACCACTATCTCCAAAGGCTGTGCCTGGAACGACAGCTACTTCCTTTTCACGAAGCAGTCGTGTACAGAATTCCTCTGATGACATTCCAAACTCTGCAATGGATGGGAAAATATAAAATGCACCGTAAGGCTCAAAGCATTTTATATTCATCTTTTTTAATCTTTCAAGAAGATAGCGACGTCTATCGTTGTATTCTTCTCTCATGTGTGCAACGTCCTCATCACAATCTCTGATAGCTGTGACTGCTGCATATTGGCTAGTGGTAGGTGCACACATTATAGCAAATTGATGGATTTTTACCATCTGTGCAATGATTTCCTTTGGACCACAGGCATAGCCAAGTCTCCAGCCTGTCATTGCGTGGCTTTTTGAGAAACCATTGATGTAAATTGTGCGTTCCTTCATGCCAGGGAAGCTGGCAATGGAAACATGTGGCTCTCCAGTGTAGCTAAGCTCTGAATAAATCTCATCTGTCAACACAAACAGGTCATGTTTGATGACGATATCCACAATTGGAGCCAAGTCTTCCCTCTCCATAACTGCTCCTGTAGGATTGTTAGGAAAAGGCATAACAAGGATTTTTGTTTTGTCTGTAATAGCAGCCTCTAGCTCCTCTGGCTTGAGTCTGAAATCATTTTCTTCCTTTAGTGGAATAGGCACTGGAACACCACCTGCTAGTATGGTACATGGATCGTAGGATACGTAGCAAGGCTGTGGAATAAGTACCTCATCTCCTGGATCAAGCATAGCACGGAATGCCATATCAATACCCTCTGAGCCACCTACTGTCATAACCATTTCATGGATTGGATCATAATCCAGGTCATAGTGACGTCTAAGGTATTCAGCAATCTCTATACGAAGCTCTTTTAAGCCTGAGTTTGAGGTGTAAAAAGTGCGGCCTCTCTCTAAAGAATAAATAGCTTCGTCTCTAACCTTCCATGGTGTATCAAAATCAGGCTCACCAACACCTAGCGAAATAGCGTCTGGCATTTCCGCTACAATGTCAAAAAACTTTCTAATGCCTGATGGTTTAATAGCTGAAATAGTTTGATTTAAAGGATTTCTCATGGGCTCACCTTCTCCCTCTCATCAACGTGCTGTTCAGCCATGATAGTACCGTGATCTTTGTATTTCTTTAGAACAAAGTTTGTCTGTGTAGAAAGCACTGAATCAAGTGGTGAGAGCTTTGATGAAACAAAGTCTGCCACCTCTCTAAGGGTACGGCCTTCAAGAGAAACCATGAAATCATAGCTTCCTGAAATCAAATAAACAGCATTTACCTCTGGATAATTGTAAATACGCTCAGCTACCTTATCAAATCCCATTCCTCTTTGAGGAGTAACGCGAACCTCAATAAGTGCTGATACCTTATCTACGCCTGTTTTATCCCAGTTGATAAGAGTATGGTAGCCGCAAATAATATGCTCTGCTTCCATAGCCTCAAGCTCATTCATGATTGTAACTTCATCTGAGCCTAAAAGCATTGCTAAATCAGCCATATCAATACGGCTGTTATGTTCAATATAATTTAGAATCTTTTCTCTCATATTTCACCCCTTTATCCGCCAGCATCTGCCGACTTTTAAACAATTAATTATTAGTTTTCACATTATATAACGCATCTGTTTTTGGTGGTTCAAGGAAACGTTCCTCGTCTCCATTAATGATACGTCTGTCATTCGAAGAGTTGGACTTTCCGATAATCGCGGCTGCTACCCCCGCAGCCTCTAGCTTTCTAACCAAACCGTTTCCATCGGCTGTGGCGATAAGCATTGAACCAGATGATATAAGCTCGTATGGATTGATTCCAAAATACTCGCACACCTCTATTGTCTCCTGCTTTACAGGAATGGCCTTTAGATCTACATCGAGGCCTACATTTGATGCTTCACCCATCTCCCAGAGAGCTCCAAATATACCACCCTCTGTAACATCATGCATAGCACTAGCTCCATGCTCTACTGCTATACGGCTTTCTGGCAATACACTAAGATATTGATCAAAGCTCTTTGCCTTGTCTATAAGTGATTGTGGCAATCTATTTAAAAGCTCCTCTTCATGGTCCTTTGCAATAATAGATGTGCCCTCTAATCCAATCCATTTAGTAAGTACTAAATCCATATCTGGCTGTGCACCACCTGTAGATATCATGTGCCCCTTTTTAACCTTGCCTACGGCTGTGACAGAAATAAGTGGCTGGTTGACCACATCAGTGACCTCAGTATGACCACCAATAACCTGCACATTGTATCTGCGACAGGCTGCATCCACCTGCTCCATAATAGCCTTTAGCTTTGCCTCACGCATGCGAGGTGTAAGAAGCACTGTGAGCAAAATACCTATAGGCTCTGCTCCTGCACTGGCCAAATCGTTTATAGAAATAGTAACCGCAAGCTCACCAATGTCTGAAGCTGTTCCTGTAATAGGATCTGTGCTAAGCACTATCTCCTCATCAGGTCCTACCTGAACTGTGGAACAATCCTCTCCAACACCAGGGCCAGAACTAATTTCTGGACGTTTTACATGTAATTGTTTTATAACAGAACGCTTTAATACGCTCTCTGGTAATTTTCCGATTTCCATAATAAGTCCTATAATCCAGGAGCTGCAGCTGTTGAATCCACAGCAGCCTCTCCAGTAGTTGTGTTATCTGTAGCTGTAGTATCTGTTGTTGTGTCAGTTGTTGTGTCTGTCTGACCCTCAGCAGGTGCTGCAGTCTGAGTATCTGTAGTAGTGTCTGTTGTTGTAGTATCCTCTGTAGGATTTGTCACACTGTACTTTGGTGTGATGACAAATGGTGTAGAGTTTACTACTCCAGGTGCATAAGTGGCAATTGCTGTGGCAATTGTGTTGGCATCCTGTGTATTAATAGCCTGTAACATAGCATACGACAGATTTGGATCTGCAGATGCAATACCTACAGTAACTGTACGGTTTGAAGGATTGTATTTACTGTTGTTGTAAATCTCTCTGCTAACTTCCTCGTCTCCTTCGTACACAATCTTCCATAGACGAGCTGTGTATCCTGTATGCCCGCTAACTGTGGTAGTCATAACACCAAGTGGAACATTTGGATCTGCTACCCAAGATGTGTTCTGAACATTTACAGCGGTAATCTCTGTTTCGTATTCTACCTTGTGGTCAGCATCGTTTTCGTTCTTTCCATATATATTGAAGTAAACATTGCTACCATCGCAATAACCCTCGATATATATAGGATAGTTTTTGTTATTTCTAATCTGGAAATCCTTTCCAGATGACTCTGCTATAGCTGCATCCATAGATGGCTTTACGTAGCCTACAATCATAGAGTGCGACGATCTGGTAACAACACCAAGCTCTGCCTCTCTAACTGCTCCATATAAAGTAGTAGAAACCTGACAAATACCACCACCGTATGTCTCTACTGTAGTACCATTTTCGTATGAGCCAGCAAGCATATATCCATTCTCAGCTGAGAAAGGTGTGATAGTATCAAGCACTGAAAGCTCATCACCTGGATAGAGAATTGTGCCATTGATAAAGCTAACACCATTGGCTACGTTGTTCTTTCTGGCTGATGATGAAGAGCTATAGTCTGTGCTAAAGCTACCAAGTAAATCTGTAATAGTAGCTAAATCTTCCTCAGTACCCTTTGGATCCTTTACTCCTGTAACAAGCTCAATATCTCCATCCTGGCCATCCCAATCGTTTTCAATGTAATCAACAATATTTGCAGCTGACTCAGTAGTCATAACAACTACGCCAGATGTACCCTCGTGGAAAACAAATTTGCCATTTTCTCTAGTTAAGTAATTATCTCTAGCATCATCGTTTACTTCCTTTGATGCTGTGTTAAGATAATCAATCACCCCTTGTGTATCGGCACTTATGGTAATATCAAAATTTTTCTTTACGCCATTTTCCATGTCCCTATTGGCCTTGTAGCGCTCAATAGGATTTCCGTAGCTACCATATGTGGCGGCCTTTACTGTAACGTCGTCATTTTTGGCGCAGATACATAAATCCTTTCCAGTAGCGGAAATGGTTTTGCCGTTTGCTGTAAGTGTGAATTTTACATCATCATAAGCTGATATATAATCATCTACCACTGAATTGGCCTGAGAAACTGTCATGCCTGATACATCAGTACCTGCAATGGAAATACCATCTGGAATAACTCTGGTATCCTCCTTCTCTTCTGTCTCTTCTGCAGTGGCCATCTCTGCTTCTTCGTCAGCCATCTGGTCTGACTCTGTGGCATGGGAAACTGTATAATTAAATGGTAATGTACAAAGTGTTGTGGCAATAAGTAGTGAAGCCACATTTTTTATTCTTCTCATAACAACCTCTGTTTTAAATCATTTGTCGTTTATTTTAGCACAATAAAGCATTAATTAATAGTTAGTATAATTGACATAAAATCCTAGAATTTGTAAACTTTTATTAAATACTAATATAGATAAGAAGCAAATGTTGTAATAAGCATGCTAACTACTACTAAAACTAATATAATTGTTGCAATTATTTGGTTCTTCTTTGAACGTTTCATATTAAATACCTCTCTTTAAAAAGGAGCCACTATGGGATTCCCTATTTTTACTGTAGTTTTTATTATATTTCTCGCTTGGCTAACCTTCAGATTGCGTTCTATTTATAAAAAAAGAGACGCCTCTGAAAAAGAATTTTGGGACAAGGAACGCGCTGCAAACGCTACTCCCGCCAAGGATATATCAAATCTTAGATATATTAACATTCCAATAGAGAAATTTCCAATCCATTTTAGCACAGATACAGATGTATGTGCAGTTGAGGAGGAATTAACTGCTTTATCTCAAAAAAAGCTACTCAATATCACTGGAATGACAAACACTGAGCTAAAGACAAAATACGGCGTACCAAATTTTGAAGCACTCAGTCAGATGGGTGAAGATTTTGATCGAGCCACTGTCCTACTTAATAAATATGGAAAAGCTTTGGTAGAAGCGGACCGGATTGACGATGCTATTAACGTTTTAGAATTTGCCGTCGGCATTGGAACAGATGTTAGCGAATCCTACACCCTTTTAGGTGATTGCTACAAGCAAAAGCATAATGATATAAAGCTTGACCTATTAAAAAAGCAGGTGGTAAATACCAACCTGCTTCTAAAAGACAATATTCTTCAAAGGTTATCCTAGAATAATTCTAAAACACGATTAACAAGAATCTCAGCGCCTGCGCCCCATAAGAGCACTGCTCCTATAGCGTAGGCGATTGTTTTTTTCTCAAATCCGAAATGGAGACCTGTGTATAATCCTCCAATAACCATCACTATAGATATTGCTAATATAATGGCAATAACCTGCCATACTGTGGCTCCAACTAGTCCACAAACACAGCCTGCAGCAGCTGTATAAAAGCTAGATACGACAATGATTTTGATATAATCCCAAACTCTAAGCGCATCTCTTCTGGTTTCCTGAATAAACTCTCTTTTTAAAGCCTTGATAACAAGTCTCACACCTAATAGAGCAAAAACAACTACAGCAATAATCTCGCCATAATTTACAGGATCAGCAACAATACCATGAGATACTAACAATCTGCATGCTGCATACCCACCGAAATAAAAAATCAGCTCTACGGCAGCCACAACTGCACACGCAATAACAAGTGTGCGTTTTTTAAATTTTTGAACCATAGATCCTTGAATTTCCATGGCTGCAAAAACATCCAATAAAATACCTGCAATAATAAGCAAGTTTTCAATCCAACTCATATTTCCTCCAAAATATAATATATCCAAAATACTTATTGATTATAATTTATCAACCTCTTAAATGAACATATTCAAAGTCACTATCTTGTTGTAAACCTTATACATAATTGAGTTTTTGTATAGGCTCATTGTTTCTTAGCAAGAAGTGTTTAATTTCTAGTTATAACTTCGATAATTGGACTATGGAATATCTTTACATATACATCTGTAAGCTCATCCACAGGAACTGTCATTCCTCTCTTAATCCACTGGATTGTAACCCAGCTAATGGAATGAGCTAAAAACTCTGCCACAATATCTTCATTTAACCAACTATAATCCGCAATACCTGCCAAGCTCTCCACGTCAATATATTTGCGAACCGCTGTGGCAACACATCTATTGTATATTTCGTTAAAGGAATTTTGTCCCTCTAGCTGAGCAGCTCGTTTATAAAAATCCTTTTCACGTTCCATAGTGGTCAAAACAAAGGTGACACCCTCTTTTAACATTCCATTTGAAAGCAATGGATCCACAGGTGCGAATAATTCGTTGACAGTTATCCACTCTAGTAACTCATATTTATCCTGGAAGTGGTTATAAAAAGTAGGTCTAATTACACCTGCTTTATCCGTGATTTCTTTAATTGTAATTTTGTCAATTGGCTTTGATGCTGCAAGCTCTTTAAGACTTTCTGCAAGAACTACATCTATAGCCTTCTGTGACTGACTATTCATATATCTCTTTCCTTAATTATTATTCATCATAATCTACTGTTACGTAGAATCCTCTAGGAGTTTCTTTTACGTCGCTAACTGTGCCCTCTTTTGCCTTGATTCGTTCTAGAATAGAAAAATTAGCTGACATAGCGTAGGAACGTCCAAGAACATAATAATATGAATTTCCTACCTCATACTCCTTTATAGGTAGGACATCGCCTACGTTTAATAGGCCTGTTCGTTCCATTTTAAACTCCATCTGTCCCATGATTAAATATCCTCCTCATGGATAATTGTAGAATCGATAACTACTGTGCTGGCTCTTCTGACTCTGTGTACTACAAACATGCTAGTAATACCATCGTAAATAAGCATAATACCGATGATTCTAGTGGCAAAGCTAACTAGGCCAAACGCATTTCCGATACAGATTAATCCAAGTAAAATGTTGAGTGCAGCAATTAAGAATGCAGCCCATGGATAAGAGATTTTAAGATTTACTCCCTCAATGGCCATTCCTAAATCCTGAACACCATGAATGACTAGTATAACACCTATTGCTATAGGAATGATACTAAGAACTGCTGCTGAATTTAAAAAAATCCAAACCCCAATAACTGCAAGAATGCCTCCTACAATTATTCCCATTATATTCATCTCAAACTCAAAAATTTGGCTAACAATAACAGATGCACCAGCAATGCAAATAATAACACCCATTAGCTTTCCAATAGTCATTAAGCTTTCAGAAGGATACAGTAATAACAATACACCTATAATCACGCTGACTACAGCTGAAAAGGTAACGTTTAATCTAAGATTTTTAATTTTTTCTTTCATGACACCCTCCTAATATTTACTATAATATATCTTATAAAAAATCAAAGCCGCCGGCAATACCGGCAGCTTTTAGTTTATGCTTCTTTTGGCTGTCCCCAGAATCCAACTGCTACTGTTCCAGGACCAGTGTGAGCTCCGATTGTAGGACCTATATCGAAAATACGAATTTTTTCTTTGAGGTGTGGGAACTGTGCCTCTAGCATGTCCGCAACCTCTCTTGCATCATCATAACATACAGAATGTGTAATGAAAATATTTCCGCTATAGTTTTCGCCATCGTCTGCAAGCTCTTTTATTTTATCAACTATTGCTTTTTTAACCATCTTTTTTCCACGACATTTCTGTCTAGGAATTAGCTTTCCCTCATCATTGATATTCATAAGTGGGCAGATATTTAAAGCTGTTCCAAACCATCCAGAAAGCTTTGAAACTCTACCACCTCTAATGAAAAAGGTAAGGTCTGTTGTAAAGAACCATGTGTTTTGATTAAGTCTGTGCTCTAGCACCCATGCCTCTAATTCATCAATAGACATGCCCTGATTGCGAAGCTCAACCATCTTGTCCATAAGAAGGCCATATCCTGAGGATGCTGTAAGGCTGTCTATAACGATCATCTTTCTGTCAGGGAACTCTTCTCTAAGCTCACCTGCAGCAATGAGTGCTGAATTGACAACACCAGAAATACCGCTGGATAATGTGATATGGATTACATCTAAGCCCCTTTCAAGGAAGCCTTTGAAATACTGATAAAACTCATCAGCATTTACCTGAGATGTCTTTGTCATGGCTCCATCTACCATGGCCTGGTAGAAATCCTTTGGACTCATAGATTTAAACAAATCATCCACGTAAGGCTTGTCATCTAAATAATAATGAAAACATATATGCTCGATATTTTTTTCTTGTAAATATTCCGCTGTAACATCTGCTGTAGAACAGCAGCTAATAATGTACTCTCCCATTTATCTAATTCCTATCTAAATTAAATTTTCTTTCAAAGTATAACCCAATAGAAAATGAAAAACAACACCGTTGATACTTAGTCTAAAAAATTATACTGCTGAAAGCTGTGACAGCTCTACAGTAATTTCTTCTACTGTATCACAGATTTCTCCAAGGAAATCATCAAAGTACTTATCCACAAACTCCCATGTGCCTGATTTGATAGCCATCTCCATAATAAGAGCCTTTTCTGCAAGACCCTCGCGACCGATTTGTCTGCTGGCATCAATGATTCCGTGAATCTTTACCTCGAATAAGGTCTTATC
Organism: Pseudobutyrivibrio sp.; assembly: GCA_024693775.1. Taxonomy (GTDB): domain Bacteria; phylum Bacillota; class Clostridia; order Lachnospirales; family Lachnospiraceae; genus Pseudobutyrivibrio. The sequence continues at coordinate 8,681 of JAILKL010000081.1, read as the reverse complement.
GTTTTGACGATAGCTAGGAAGACGAAGTAAAAGTGGCTCCATCTCAAATACAAAGTCATTTAACGCCTTGCGATAAACCTTGTCCTTTGTTTTGTCGCTGGCCCTATCACCTTCGCCATCTTCAGTACTAACTGGCTTTGCCTTTACAGATGGCAAATACTTTTCTAGCATTGACTTTAATTCTATTCCATGGATAGGCTTTGCAAGGAATGCATTGAAGCCGTGTTCCTCTACCACATCTGCACAATCTGATTCTGTACTAGCAGACATCATAATCATAGGTGCATTTGTAAGTGGCTTTAGATTGTCGCAAAGCTCTGTACCTGACATAGGCGCCATCATACGGTCTATGAAAATCAAATCAAAATCATTTTCCTTTACAGCTTCGATTGCCTGATAGCCGTCTGTAACCATTGTTACATTACACTGCCAAGGTAAAAGGAACTGATTTAAAATTTCAAGATTGATACGCATATCATCAACAAGAAGAATATTTGCATCCGGATATACGAAGTCTATTGTTGCAAGACCATTGTGAGCTCCATGACTATTGTTGAATATAGTTCTACGATTGAATACACATTTCTCTTCCATTTCATCAGAAACAACCTCCTGATAGAAATCACCGTAGAAGCGTGAGCCTGTCTTTCCATCACTCTCTGCAAAAATATGTCCATCCATTCTGCTAAGAATTTCCTTTGTAATGGACATTCCAAGGCCTGTACCCTCTATAACCTTGTCATCTGAGGCTGAGAAATAATCCTTGAACAAATCATCAAGCTGGGCCTTTGTCATACCTGAGCCTGTATCTCTAACTGAAAATACCACTCTAATCCTTTTGCCCTCAGCCTTTTCAAAGCTAAGTCCAACTGAAATAGAGCCCTTTTCTGTATATTTGATAGCATTACTAATAATGTTTTGGAATACTTCCTTAACACGATTAGTATCTCCAGAAAGAGTCTTTGGAAAATCAGTCTTGATATTTACACTAAAGTCTATAGGCTTTGACTGAATGTTTACCAAATTATTGTAAGTTAAATCCTCGAAGAAGCTTTTAACATCATATTCTTTTACCGTAAATGCGAATTTACCTGTTTCAATCTTGCTGAAATCAAGAATTGAATCAACTAATTCCAAAAGTGTTTCAGCGGACTTTTTAATGTGGTAAACCAAATTATGATTCTTACTTGTAAGATCATTTTTGTCCATAAGGATATTACTAATGCCCATAATTGAATGAAGTGGACTACGTAACTCGTGGGACATATATGCAAGAAACTGGCTTTTTTCAACTGTTTCTTTTCTGGCATCCTGAACCTTGATATGTTGAACAGTAACATCTGTAGCGGATACTATATATCCCTTTACGCCCTTTTCACCATATACCGCTGTCCAATGAACACGATACCAGTTTTCCCCAGCAATATATTCTCTATCATTATCATTATTAGTAACTAATTGTTCTAATAGGAGAAACTTTTCATGAAAGTTTCCATTTTCAAAAGCAAAGCCGAGTCCTCGACCATTTGGAAACAATTCAGCGGCTGCTTCGTTTGTATCTATAACGTAAAAACTAGAATTTACAAGTCCAATAGGATACTCCATTCTATCGTAGAGAGTTCCCTTTAAAATGTTTGCTGTATCCTCGATTCTATTTGTACTAGCCATCCAGAAAAAGATAATACAATCAATGGCAAAGGCAGATGAAAGAACAAAGGTACATCCCTTTAAGGCCATCTGACTCACATAACCTATAAGAGCAATAACAAAGGATGCAAGCATTAGCTTTGCAATAATTTTGTCACTTTTATCAAAGAATTTTTTAGATCTGATACCGATAGCAACAATAATACTAAATAAAAAGACTACAACTACTCCTATTAAATCAAGCTTGTAATCATGTGTGTTGTATAGCTTAAAAAGAATCAATTGATATACGCAAATTCCTATCATTAAAATAGTGGAAATGATAACAATTGTCTTATGAAAGCGTGGTTTTTTAAGGAATAATAAATAGAAAAACATCATATACATTGTGACCATAGCACACATACCTGCTAAGAGACGCAATGAATAGACCACTTCCGTATCAGACATAAACGGAACTAGACAAATATAAAAATCATATATAGTGATAACCGCTGCGATAGTAGGCAGCATTTTATGATTGTTTAAATAAACATCAGAAGATATTAATTTGATAAAGGTAAAGAAACCTATACCCATAAAGATTACATCTAGTAAGTATTCAAATGAAAAAAATCCCATCATTATTCTGTGTCCCCTTTGCTATTTAAGCATACTTGCCGAGCTTTTATTATACAATAAAAATATCCCCAGAAAAGATTTCTGGGGATATTTACACAAAAAATTCACAATTTAAATAGGGGTTTAATTCCTGCTAGAATTACTTCTTTAATCGAATGCTAACTACTGAACAAGCAGGAAGTTTTACTGTGAGTCCCTCAGCTGTTTTCTTATAATCTGTAAACTGCATTTCGTTTACTACTTCAGGATTCTCAAATGTATTGTAAGCATCCATCTTTCCTGTAACATACTCAGCTTCACATACGTTGTATGCACCGCCATCCTTTGTCAACTGGATTTCAAGGTCTTCTGCTGCTTCAAGTGAGTTGTTTGTAAGAGTTACTGTGATAACTCCATTCTCATCCTCAGAAACTGACTCGAATACCTTTGGAAGCTCATTCTTTCCAGATCCAACAGTGCCATTGTTAATAAGATCACTGCCGAGAAGTGTTGCTCCCTGATGATGACGGAACATCTTGAATACATAGTATGTAGGGGTTTTAATCATCTTCTCACCATCTGTAAGCATAACAGCCTGTAATACATTGATCATCTGTGCAATACATGCCATCTTTACTCTATCAGAATGCTTATTGAAGATATTTAAGTTCATACCTGCAACAAGAGCATCACGCATTGTGTTCTGCTGATATAAGAATCCTGGGTTTGTACCTGGCTCAACATCTGCCCAAATACCCCACTCATCAATCATCAAACCAATCTTCTTATCTGGGTCATACTGATCCATGATAGCACCATGCTTATTAATAAGCTCTTCCATGAAGTAGCTTCTCTTAAGTGTCTGATAGAAAATCTCCTCTGTGAAATCAGTAGCTGATCCCTTGATATTCCAATCATCCTCTGTTTCAGGAAGTGTATAATAATGAAGTGAAAGACCATCCATAAATCCGTGGAACTGTTCAGGAGTGTGATCAAAGCATGTTTCAAGAACACCCTCTGTCCAATGGTAATCATCTACATTTGGTCCACAGCAAATCTTCTGGATTGGCTTATTTCCATTATAATTTCTTACGTATGTCTGATAACGTCTGTACTCATCTGCATAGTGCTGTGGTCTCATGTTTCCGCCACAGCCCCAGTTCTCGTTACCAACACCGAGATAATCAACAACCCATGGCTCCTCGTGACCATTCTTCTTACGAAGATCAGCCATTGGTGAAACACCATTGAATGTCATATACTCAACCCATTCGCTCATCTCACGAACAGTACCTGAACCTAAATTCGCATTTACGTATGTCTTACAGCCAAGCTGTTTACATAACTCAAAGAACTCATGTGTACCAAAGCTGTTATCCTCAACAACTCCACCCCAGTGAGTGTTAATCATCTTTTTACGTGTTTCCTTTGGCCCAATACCATCCATCCAATGATATTCGTCAGCGAAACATCCACCTGGCCAACGAAGAACAGGTACCTTCATCTCTTTTAATGCCTCAACAACATCTGTTCTCATGCCATTTACATTTGGAATATCACTGTTTTCTCCAACGTAAAGACCCTCATAAATACAACGACCTAAATGCTCTGAAAAATGACCATAAATTTCAGGAGCGATTGTGCTTTTCTTGTTCTCGTTGTTAATAACTAGTTTTGCCATTTTGGCGACCCTCCATTTTTCTATAACATGTAAAAATAAAAGGCGCATGACTCAAAATTAATTGAGGACATCTGCGCCTTTAAAATCAAATGCAATTATGCATTAGCCCTTAACAGCACCGGCTGTCATACCATCGATAATGTACTTCTGGAAGATAAGGAAGATTACAAAGATAGGTAAAATTCCGAACATTGAACCAGCAATAAGTACATCATAGTTGTTACCATATGGTGTAAGAAGGGTATTTAGACCGATAGGAAGAGTAAACTTCTCTGCTCCTTTCAGTACAAGCAATGGCCAAAGGATTGCATTCCAGTTACCCATTGCAGAAAGAATACCCATTGATGCGAAAGCAGGCTTTGCTAATGGAAGAATAATTTTTACTGCGATACCATACTCTGAGCATCCATCGATACGAGCTGCGTCTAGCAAATCTTTAGGAAGACCTGATAAATATTGTTTGAAGAAGAAAATAGTCGACGCATTGCAAATACCGATAATCATTACACCTACATATGTATCGATAAGTTTTAATGCAATAATTTCCTTATATAAAGGAAGCATTAAAATTTCGAACGGAACCATCATTGTTGCAAGTACGATTGTGAATAATAAGTTCTTGAATTTGAACTCATACATTGTAAGACCGTAAGCAACGAAGTAGCATACAAATAATGTTACAGCTACTGAAATAATACAGATAAGAAGTGAATTCTTGTACCACATGAAATACTTCTGGCTATCTGCGTTACCGCCGAATAGATATAAATAGTTATCAAGATTCATTGTAGAGAGATTTAAGTCAATAGATAAACCTCTTCTGATAAGTTCCTTACCTGGTCTAAATGACGCAAGCAAACCAGCAAATACTGGGAAAATAATAATTAAACTAAGTATTAAGAAAAATCCTGTTGCAAGCACACTGCCGATCATTCTTTTAGGAGTGTGAGCCATAGTCTTTTGATTTGACATACTAATCCTCCTCCTTCTTGAATGTACCGTTAATGATAAGCTGTGCAAAGTTGATTATAAGTGCAACTACAAGAAGTACAACACCTACAGCGCATGCATAACCCATATCATTCTTTTCAATACCACGCTTATATAGGTATCCTACAATTGTAAGACCGATATTGTTTGGTGATGAATTTCCTGCCCATAACATAAATGATTCAAGGAACATTGCAAGACCGGCATATACCGAAATTGTAAGTACATAAACTGTTGTTGGTTTAAGTAATGGTAATGTTACATAGAAAAACTTCTGCTTTCCTGATGCACCATCAATATCTGCTGCTTCATATAATGAAGTATCAATTGATTTTAAGCCTGAAAGGAAATAGAGCATATTTACACCTGTCCATCTCCAGCAGGCAAGGATTAAGAGGGCGAGCATACCAGACCAGCCCATCTTTAACCATTTATATGTTCCAAGGCCTAAAGCCGCTGTAATCATGTTCATCTGACCTGTTGTGTACTCTGTAAACATCAGGCGGAATAATGTACCAGAAATAACTACTGATGTTAATGCTGGCATGTATAAAACTGCTTTCCATACGCCCTTTGCCTTAACTAAATTGCTATCAAGAAGCACTGCGAAAAGCATTGGGAATGGAATCAAAAGAACTAATGTAAAGAACATATACTTAACACTGTTCCAAACGGCAATGTGGAATACATTGTCTTTTAAAAGTTTTGCATAGTTAGCAAAACCAATCCAATCTGAAGATATTGCTCCAATATCTTGGAAACTCATTGTAAAAGCTGTAATGAGAGGATAAACCCAAAAAAACGCAAAGCTAAGAATAAAAGGTACTACAAATACGTATGGTGCTACCTTCTGAGAATAAAAAAAGTTCTTAATTTTCATAATGCACCTTTCTCCACTGATTTTTTAAAAAAGCCCCGCCCTCCTCAAAGGGAATGAAGTGGGCGAGGCCAGAATTATATAAAGTAATGAAAATGAAAGTTACTGTTCCATATCGATTGCATCCTGTGCTTCCTGGAGTGCGTCATCGATAGAGTATGAAGGATCCTCAAGTACCTCGTTAAGTGTTGTTGTGCAAAGGTACTCATTGATTGTTGGGCTGATTGAAACAACTGAGATCTTACCAATGTTGTCCATTCCGATGTCGTTAAGTACATCATATGGATAGTTGATAAAGAATGAGTTGTACTGGTTCTCATCGTCATGTGCGAATGAGTCATCAGACCAAAGTGCTGCGTTACATACATCAAATCCAAGTGTATCCCAGATGTGCTGCTCACCTTCCTCAGACATCTTTGCCCAGCAAAGGAATGTAGCTGCAAGATCTGCGTTCTGTGACTGCTGTGTTACAACTGTACCAGTACCACCGATACCTACTGAGCACTTCTGACCAGCTTCGAATACTGGACACTTAGCAATATACCAGTTGCCTGCTTCCTCTTCCATGTAGTTTGTGAAACGTGACATATACCACATAGCCTTAGGGAATGAAACAACGTTGTGATCCATGATGTTCTGGAAACCAGCCTCAAGATCGATATGTCCATCAGGAGAAACCTCAGCAAATCCTGACTTTAACCAATCCTGCTGCATTGTAAGCATGTTCTTAACTGAATCAAGCTGAACGTTTGCTGGATCTGTGAAACCACCTGTCCAGTCATCGCCGTACTCAGCCATAGCAAGCCATAACCAATCAACACCACCTGTATCTACACATGTGAAGTACTTGCCTTCCTCATTAACTGAGCTTAAGTACTCCTCACCAAGTGCCTGATAATCATCCCATGTCTCAACTGCATCGATCTTAGCAATTACCTCGTCCTGTGTAAGACCCATAGCCTCTGACATAGCACCTACGTTGTAGTACATAACTGTTGCACCAACGTGGTATGGAGCTCCGTAGTAGTTACCGTCCTCACCCTGGTATGTCTCCATACGAGATGTAACCATTGTGTCAAGGTAATCTGCTGCGTAATCATTTAAAGGAACAAGCCACTGATCAAGACCCTCAACAACGTTAGGGAACTGACCAACCTCTACATCACAGATATCAGGAGCACCTGTACCTGCCTCAAGAGCTGTAAGAAGCTTTGTGTGCATATCGCTATATGGATATGTTGTACATGTAATCTCGATTGTCTGATCTGGATGCTCTTCATTCCATGTCTCTGCCATAACACCATAGTGCTGTGCATGGAGCTCAACGAATGTCCACATCTCAAGGTGAGTACCATTTGGATCACCATAAGTATTTGTTACAACTTCGTCTTCAGCTGACTCCTCTGCTGTTTCGTCTGCTGCAGCGTCTGGATCAACTCCACCGTTTGAAGCTGCGCCGCCACATCCAACGAACAAGCTAGCTGCCATTGATGTGCAAAGAAGTGCGCTAATCAATTTCTTCTTCATTCTTCTCCTCCTTTAACTTCAAAGAATTTGATTTCTAACTTAATTGTTTCACAAGCTCTGAGTCCCTACTAATCAGCTGAGGCTTGATAGCTGATTTATATTCCCCCCGAACTCATTAACGATTATGATATAATTATATTATCCTCACAGTAGAAGTCAATAAATATTTTAGGTTTTTCTAAACTATTTTGGCTTTTCTTTTATTATTAACAAATTCACATGTTCATTTTTGGACAATTTCACCAAATGGTCACAATTACCCCTATTTTTAAGGTTTTAGATGCAATAATTTGAATTCATTTAAACAAATTTCCAATAGTCATGAAGTAAACCGATTGACACTGTTTCTGGTTAATTTTATAATTATACAAAATATTATAATTATTTCTAAAAGGAGGAGTAAGTGCTATGATTCATATCACTTCTCTCGATGACGGACTCGAATTATTCAAGGCACTAGGCTCAGATGTTCGTATACAGATTCTAAACATTCTATTAGAAAACGATCATATGAGCATGAATCAGTTAGCCACCCAGCTAAATCTTAGCAACGGCGCGCTTACTGGTCACATCAAGAAATTAGAAGAATGTGGACTCATCTCCACATCAAATGAATCCGCAAGTCACGGCAACTCGAAGATTTGCTCAGTAATACAAGATAAAATAGTAGTCGAAATCGACAAACCTACAGATTTAACAAACGTATTTACTACAGATATTAAGGTTGGACAATTCTCAAGCTTCAATATTTGTCCTACCTGTGGTCTTGCCAACAGCACATCAGTTATTGGTGAAATCGATGATGCAAGATACTTTAGTCATCCAGATCGCTTCAATGCAGACATTATCTGGTTTACAAAGGGTTATGTAGAATACACACTACCAAATCTTATTCCTAGCAACAATCAAATTACACAGCTATCTATCTCCTTCGAGATTTCATCCGAAGCTCCTGGAGTAGACAACAACTGGCCAAGTGACATATCATTCTTCATCAATGGCGAAAAAGTAGGACTTTGGACAAGTCCTGGTGATTTTGGCGGCGACATCCTCGGAATGTTCACACCAGACTGGTGGCCACCAAACTGGAACCAATACGGTTTACTAAAGCTCTTGGTTATCAACAAGCACGGCACATTCATCGATGGACTAAAGATTTCAGACCTGACAATCGAAGACCTAAATCTTACAAGCAACAGTCCAATCAACTTCCGCATAGCTGTTGAGGACGATGCCGAGCACATCGGAGGCGTCACCCTCTTCGGAAAAAGCTTCGGAAACTACGGCCAAGACATCAAAGTATCACTCAACTACATGCCAATCAACTAAAATCAGGGCTCCCTCGGGAGCTCTTTTTTT
>JAILKL010000014.1 GCA_024693775.1 Pseudobutyrivibrio sp. | reverse complement strand
GGAAAGGGCGTACTTATCTGTGAAAACCATGAGCAGGCCGTAGCAGGTGTTGCAGAAATCATGCAGGACAAAAAGTTCGGTGATGCTGGTAACACAATGGTTATTGAGGAGTTTATGACAGGACGTGAGGTTTCAGTATTGTCATTTGTCGATGGAAATACTGTAAAAATCATGTCATCAGCTCAGGACCACAAGCGTGCCGGCGATGGAGATACAGGGCTTAACACTGGTGGTATGGGAAATTTCTCACCTTCTCCATTCTTTACAAAGGAAATCGAGGAGTATTGCCAGAAGAATATTTTCCAGGCAACAGTAGATGCCATGAAGGCAGAGGGCAGAGAGTTTAAGGGCGTTATATTCTTTGGACTTATGCTTACAGAGGATGGCCCAAAGGTGCTTGAATACAATGCTAGATTTGGTGACCCTGAGGCACAGGTGGTTCTACCTCGTTTAGAGAATGATGTAATTGATGTTATGGAGGCTTGTATCGACGGAAAATTAGATGAAATCGACCTAAGATTCTCTGACAAGGCTGCAGTATGCGTAGTATTAGCTTCTGATGGCTATCCAGTTTCTTACAAGAAGGGATTTCCTATTACAGGCTTTGATAAATTTAACAACGTGGATTACTATTGCTTCCACGCTGGAACAGCCTTTAATGAAAAGGGTGAGATAGTCACAAATGGTGGACGAGTTTTAGGTATCACAGCTTTGGGTGATACACTTGTAGAGGCTCGTGCAAAGGCATACGAGGCTACAGAGTGGATTGACTTTGAAAACAAGTATATGAGACATGATATTGCAAATGCAATCCTTTAATTAATAGGTAATAGAATATATTTGAATTTATAACTACAACTACACTTAAGGGAGTCCCAGAGAAATCTGGGGCTTCCTTTTTTGTTAATGGGAAAAATTCTTAATAAGGTCTGTTGACAAGATACCCTGAGGGGGTATATCATGTGAAAGAATTAAATACCCCAAGGGGGTATGCTGGCAATTCTAAATACAAGGAGTCGATATGGAAAATAAAGAGATTACTACTGAGAATTTATCAGATATGGAGTGTGCTTCAGAGGAGTGCTGCTGTACTGGTAAACATAAAGACAGAAGTGAAAAGGAAAAGAAAGACCTTATGAACCGCCTCAAAAGAATCGAGGGACAGGTTCGCGGTGTAGAGAATATGCTAGATAACGATGTTTACTGCATAGATATTTTAATGCAGGTTTCGGCTATATCATCAGCTCTTAACAGCTTTAACAAGGTGCTGCTGGCCAACCATCTAAAGACCTGCGTAGCAGATAACATAAAAGAAGGAAATGATGAGGTAGTAGATGAGCTGGCAAAGGCTCTTCAAAAGCTCATGAAATAATCCAGGAGGTGATTTTGTGGAAAAGTATAATGTTACAGGCATGTCCTGTGCAGCATGTCAGGCTAGAGTAGAAAAGGCAGTATCAGCTGTGCCTGGTGTGGAAAACTGTGCAGTCAGTCTGTTAACTAATTCTATGGGTGTCGAAGGAGACGCCGATCCAAATGAAATTATAAAAGCCATAACAGATGCAGGCTATGGCGCCAGCCTAAAGGAAGAGGCAGGTGGACACACAGCAGCAGTGCCTAATTATGATGATGCTCTAGTAGATACTGAGACTCCAAAAATCAGAAAGCGTCTCATTGCATCATTAGTGCTTTTGATTCCACTTATGTATGTCAGCATGGGTCATATGATGTGGAACTGGCCATTGCCAGCATTTTTAGAGGGTAATCATATAGGTATGGGAATCTATGAATTGATTCTTTCTGGACTTATCATGGTTATCAATCAAAAGTTCTTTATCGGTGGCTTCAAGGGCTTGATACATGGCGCGCCAAATATGGACACATTAGTTGCCATGGGCTCTGCAGCATCTTACGTCTATAGTGTGTATTCACTTTTTGCCATGACAGTTGCTCAGCTAAATGGTGATGCTGCAAAGGTTTCAGAGTTTATGGACCAGTTCTATTTTGAAAGTGCAGCCATGATTTTGGCCCTTATTACAGTAGGAAAGCTTTTAGAGGCCATTTCAAAGGGACGTACTACAAATGCCTTAAAGAATCTTATGAAGCTGGCAGCCAAAACAGCTGTTGTTTTAAAGGATGGCAAGGAAGTAGAGGTGCCAATCGAGCAGGTAAAGGTAGGCGATAGATTTGTCGTTAGACCTGGCGATAATATTCCTGTGGATGGCACAGTTGTAGAGGGTAGCAGTGCTGTAAATGAATCAGCCCTTACAGGTGAGAGCATCCCAGTGGACAAGACAGTGGGAGATAGCGTTTCTGCTGCCACCAGCAATCAAAGTGGTTATTTGGTTTGCGAGGCTACTAGAGTTGGCAGTGACACCACATTGTCTCAGATTATTCAGATGGTTAGTGATGCAGCAGCCACAAAGGCCCCTATAGCAAAGATTGCAGATAGAGTTTCAGGTGTGTTTGTTCCTACAGTTATTGGTATTGCCATTATTACCTTCTTTATATGGATGCTTGTGGGACAGCCATTTGGTTATTCACTTTCTAGAGCTATTTCAGTTCTAGTTATCAGCTGCCCATGTGCCCTTGGTCTGGCCACACCAGTTGCCATTATGGTAGGAAACGGCATGGGTGCCAAAAACGGTATCATGTTTAAAACTGCAGTTTCCCTAGAGGAGACAGGAAAGGTGCAGATTGTTGCCTTAGACAAGACAGGTACTATTACAAAGGGTGAGCCAAAGGTTATTGGTATATTCAATGACGAGGGCATAGATGATGTTGATTTGCTTCGCGTGGCATTTGCTCTCGAAAACAAATCAGAGCATCCTTTGGCAAAGGCTATAGTTGAATGTGGTCTTAGCCATTCAATGGAGCCAGCAGAGGTTACAGATTTTACAGCCTTAGCAGGAAATGGACTTACAGCTGTCCTTGATGGAGAAAAGGTATACGGAGGAAATCTTGAGCTTATCTCTTCAAAGGTACAGGTGCCAGATAGAGCTATCAAATTTGCAGATGAGTTGGCCATGAAGGGCGAGACTCCACTGTTCTTTGCAAAGGACGAGACCTTCCTTGGAATTATCTCTGTTGCAGATGTTATAAAAGAGGACTCAGCAGAGGCCATTACAGCTCTTAAAAACATGGGTATCCATGTGGTTATGCTTACTGGTGATAATGCAAAGACAGCCAAAGCTATTGCCGAGGAAGCTGGAGTAGATGAGGTTATCGCTGATGTAAAGCCAGATGGCAAGGAAGCAGTCATCAGACAGCTTCAGGAATTTGGCAAGGTAGCCATGGTTGGTGATGGAATTAATGACGCTCCAGCCCTTACTAGAGCGGACATGGGTATTGCCATCGGGGCAGGTACAGATGTGGCTATCGATGCTGCAGATGTAGTTCTTGTAAAGAGTAGACTCAGTGACGTGGCAGCAGCCATTAGATTGAGTCGTGCAACACTCAAGAATATCCATGAGAATTTATTCTGGGCATTTTTCTACAATATTATAGGAATCCCACTTGCAGCAGGGGCATATATCCATGCCTTTGGTTGGACACTTAATCCTATGTTTGGAGCAGCGGCCATGAGCTTATCAAGCTTCTGTGTTGTGTCAAATGCTCTCAGGTTAAATTTATTTAATATGCATGATAGAAGTCATGATGTTCCTAAGAAAAATTCTTTAGGGCATGAAAAGCTTATAAATAATACTATAGAAAACAATGAATCAAAGGAGGAAAACTTAGAAATGGAAATCACAGTAAAAGGAATGATGTGCCAGCATTGTGAAGCACACGTAAAGGAATCACTTGAAAAGGTAAATGGTATTGATGAGGCAGTTGCAAATCACGAGGAAAATCTTGTAACACTAAAGACTTCAGCAGATGTTGCTGAGGCCGATATCAAGGCTGCTGTAGAGAGTGCTGGCTACGAATACTGCGGAATTAAATAATTGTAAAACAGAGTTATATGAGGAAGGAGATTCAGTTTATGAATCTCCTTTTTTGCTAAAAAAGTGTATTTAACCTCAGAAGATACAGATAATTCATAATTAATTTGTATAATAAGTCCAAATACTGGTTATATAAAGACTGTTATTTTTGGTGGAGGAGATACAATGGGGAAGGAAATTAAACAGAAGGTGAAGAAAACACGCAAAATCAAAGACAAATTATTGCTTTCTATTATGCCTGCAGTAATTATTACTATCATTGTTTTGGTGGTTATTTCTTCAATGCTTTCAAGTACGTCTATGAAGGCTATGGCAGAGTCAGAGCTTGAAAGCTCTATCACAAATCAAGCTGATAACATCGAGGCTTGGTTGAATGAGAATCTTGAAAACTTTTCAACAATAAAGCAGGTAATCGAAAATACAAATCCATCAGATGAAGATTTGCAGCTATTACTTACTTCTTTTGTTGGAACCAACAGTAATTCGCCTAACAGTGTGTATGTAGGAACTATGTCTGGAAAAATCATTAAAGGAGACGGAGCCGAGGTGGCCGCCACCAATCCTCATGATGCACAATGGTTTAAGGAAGGCCTTACACGAATCAACATGGCCTATGGCAGCCCATACCAAAATGCAGCAGGTACCTATGTAGTATCCGCTTCAGGTATTATTAATAATGGAAGTGATGATGTAGCAGTTGCCACAGCAGAGGTATCTCTAGACCAGATTACTACAATAGTAAATTCTGGTGTAAAGATGAAGAATGCCAGATCTTTTTTAATTAATACTGATACAAACATGATTTTGGCTCATCGAGATTCCGATTTAGTATCAACCACATTAGTAGGTGGAACTGATGATCCTGTATTAAATACAGCATATGACAGCATAGTCGCTGGTGATTATACAACCAAAAATAATGGCGGCTACACCATAGCCTTGGAAGAGGTGGAGGGTACAACTTGGTTGCTGGTTTCATATATTGAGGATGATATTATCCTTGCTAGCGTAAAGCATTTAATATGGATATTATTAGCAATCGGTGTAGTTGCTGTACTTATTATCAGCATTCTTATTAGTGTAATTATTAATAGAGTTATCAAGCCTATTGGTTCTATCACAGAAAATATTTCAGCCATGTCAGCTGGAGACTTTACTATCGAGGTTACCAATAGCTCAAATGATGAAATTGGAGTTATGGGAGATCAGGTAGGAAAGTTTGTTACCCTAATGCGTAACATGCTCTCTAGTATCAATGACGAATCAGAAAAGCTAAAAGAGCAGTCAGATAGCAGTGATATGGTTAGCAAGACAATGTTTGATGCATCTCAGTCACAGGAAGAGGCTATGGTAAATCTGAATGAAACCGTAGACCAGCTGGCAGTAGCAGTTAATGAAATTGCAGAAAATGCAACAACACTTGCCATGGTAGTTTCGGATACAAAGGAAGAATCTGACAGAGCATCTGAAAGCATGGATGAGACTGTTGAAATTTCAAAGAAGGGTCGTGCAGATATGGAACATCTGTCACAGGCCATGGGAGAAATTCAGGCAGCCAATCAAGAGCTGGTGGCTTCTATTGAAGAGGTTGGTAGAGCTTCAGCGGAAATCACAAACATTGTAGGTATGATTTCTGATATTGCTGAGGAGACAAACCTATTATCTCTAAATGCATCAATTGAGGCAGCCAGAGCCGGTGAGGCAGGAAAGGGCTTTGCAGTAGTTGCATCTGAAATCGGAGGCCTAGCAAAGCATTCAGCAGAAAGTGCTCAAAGTATTTCTGATCTTATAAGCGAAGTTAGAGACCAGATTACAAAGGTAGTTTCACAGGCAGATGCCAGCGTAAAGCGTATCGAAGCAAACAGCGATTTGATTGATGCGGCGGTAGATACCTTTGATGCTATTTATGAGAATATTCAGAATACCAGCGATCTTATTCGCAGCATGATTGATAATATTACAAAGGTTGATGAGGTTTCTACAAATGTTGCCGCTATATCAGAGGAGCAGGCAGCTAGTGCTGATGAAATCCTAGAGACCTCTAAGAACATGGTTGAACAGGCGCAGTCCATTACAGAAAGCAGTCAGGATGTGGCAGAAAATTCTGCTCAGCTGGCCAATACATCACAAACTCTTACACGGCATGTGCAGCAGTTTAAAATTGTAAAGGAGGTGGGCCAGGATGAATAGAATAATAAAAAGATTTAACGTTACTTTACTTATCTTAGCACTGGCTTTTGGAACAATCCTAACAGGATGCGGTTCTAAAAGTAGTGGTGGTTCATCTGGAAGTGTAAAGCTATTTTACTCCTGTGGAGAATTGGACGATTTTAAAACAGTACTTCATGATGCATTAATAGAATCTGCCACCTCAGAAGGTGTAACACTTGATATTGGCGAACCATGTAAAACTGTAAATGACCAGGTTGAGCAGCTAAAGCAGGCCAGCACTCAGGGGTATGATGCAATTATCTGTCTACCAATAGATAGGGCAACATGTCTTCAGCTGGAAGCTGTAACAAATGGTTTACCAATTGTATTTGTAAACGTTCAGCCTGATAAGGATTATCTCCAGGCAAATAAATATATATGTGTAGGCAGCTATGAAATGAATGCTGGTGCGTATCAGGCCGAATATGTATGGAATGCACTGGGTAACCCAACTACCTTAAATGCTATAATCATGCGAGGAGAGCTTACTCATAATGCGGCCATCCAAAGATCTGTTTCAGTAAAGGATTTCTTCAAGAAAAACGGTGTCACAGTTAACTATGTATTTGATGACACAGCAAACTGGAGTGACACAGAAGCATCAAATGCATTCAAGGTGTTCTTAAAGACAGGGCAGAGTGTTGATGCAGTATTCTGTAACAACGATACAATGGCGCTAGGTGTAATTCAGGCCATGAAGGATGAAGGCATTGATTACAAGAAAATTCCTGTAGTTGGTGTAGATGCCACTGCAGCAGGCTGCGAATCCATTGTAAATGGTGAAATGCAATTTACTGTATACCAGTCAGCCAAGGGTCAGGGCGAATCAGCCATTAAATCGGCCAAGGCAATACTTGGGGAGGGCACCATCAAGAATATTGAAGGGGCTACAGAAGATTGCATGTATGTTTGGGTTCCATTTGAAAAGGTAGACGCCTCAAACGTAAAAGATTATCAATAACATAAATACAAAAAGGCTCTTGGTATCCACCAGGAGCTTTTTTATTGTATAATGGGGAGCAAAGCTTTGAGGTAGGTATTTATATGGATATAAAAAAGATTGAGTATATAATGCAAAATATTTACAGCATGCATGGGGTATTAGTTCAGGTGATTCTAAAGGATGGACGCGTGATTTCGCCTATAAAGGATGCTAAGGGACTATTGTTTAAGGACGTGCTAAATAAGCCTGATATCTGCGGAAGATATGTTAGCGAGATGCACTCTATCTTTGGCTTTTATTCTTTCAGTGATTCGAATATTAGAATATTATTTGGTCCATTTACCTACGAAAAGGCTAGTCGCTACGATGTCAGTGTCTTTTTAAAAAAATATTCTGAATGTAGTGATATTACCGTGCCTGTAGTTAGTGATGCTAGAATGCGCGAGCTTATTGCTGCTGCCCATGGCCTTATTGTGGAAAACTATGAATTGAATATGTTGGATCTGTTCAAGAGCATAGATGAGCAGGATGAGATAGAAACAAAAAAGCAGCTAGTCAGTAGCATGGTGAATAATATTGATAATGAAATGCTGCACTTTTCCTATAAAAGAGAGAGGGAGTATTTCGAGGAAATTATTGCTTCACTAGAAAATGAAGACTTGGATTTTGAAAAATATAAATCCAATATGGATCAAAATTATGTGGACATAAAAAATGGTGCCAGCACCTTGTCAGCATCTAATTTTAAGGATGCTGAGTATATGCTTATTTGTTGTGTGGTCCTAGTCAGTCGATATGCTATGAAGGCCGGAGCTGACGAGGATGATACCTATAATCTTAGCGATGTTATTTTGAGAAATCTTTCTGAGACAAAGAGTATTGAGGGCATCAATGCGCTGACGGATAGATTTTGGAGCGAGATTAGACAAATTTTGCTGGAGGCCAAAAATAGCGATAGCAGTCCATATATTGAAAAAACAAAAAACTTTATTGCTAGAAATGTTTTTAAGACACTAAAGCTAAAGGATATTGCAAAAAGTGTTGGGCTAAATGCTTCATACCTTTCTAGAATATTTTCTAAGGAAGTGGGCACTACAGTTTTTGATTACATTAAAAAAGAAAAAATTAAAAGATCCTGCAACCTTCTTAGGTATTCTGACAAGGGTATCGCAGAGATTGCTGATTACATTTCCATGGCTCCGCAAAGCTACTATACAAAGGTGTTCAAGCAGTATATGAGCATCACACCCTCCGAGTACCGACGCACCTATAGAGATGAAAACTTCTAGTAGAATAGAGATTCTAAAATAAAGTAAAAATAATATAAAAACAGTAAAAATATTTATATTTTCATGTCCTTTCTGTGACTATACTTCTTGTATAAAGTTACAGGAGGATTTTTTTTATGGGGGCAAAAGGAAAACAAGTAACAGGAAAAGAACGCATTAGCTATATGCTATATTTTCTAGGACAGAACACATTTTACATGCTTAACTATATGTATTTAAATACATATTTTACAGATGTAGGAATTCCAACTGCAGCAGTTGCAGTTATTGTTCTAATAGTAAAGATTTGGGATGCAATCAATGATCCAATATTTGGGGGAATAGTGGATAGAGCGCATTTCAAGAGTGGTAAGTTTGTACCATGGCTTAGAATTTGTATACCTTTTATCTTAGTGGCCAACATTTTATTGTTTGCAATTCCACTAAATGTTTCAACAGGCGTAAAGATTGCATGGGCTATTCTTTCATATGCATTGTGGTCAGTAGGCTACACAATGACAGATGTTCCAATCTTTGGTCTTATTACATGCATCACAGATGATCAGGATGAAAAGACATCTCTTAATGCATCTGGTCGTATTGCAGCACTTGCAGCCGTACTTGCTATTTCAATCATTATTCCAGTATTCAGAAATGCAATCGGTGGTTGGACAATGACAGTACTCATCCTTTCAGTACTTGGAGCAATCTTTATGATTCCAATCGGTTTAACAGCAAAGGAAAGAGTTAAACATAAGGAAAGCGGCAAACAGGATGACACAAGCGTAAAAGAGATTTTCTCTTACTTATTTAGCAACAAATACTTATTTATTTTCTATATAGCATTTTTGATTGCTGGCGCACTTAATGTGGCTAGCGCATGGGGATTATACATTGCAAGATACTGCGTTGGCGATGAGTCAATCATGAGTCTTACAAGTATGTTTGGTATTATACCAGCAATCGGTGTTGGTATCTTTGTTCCAGCACTTTGCAGAAGGTTTGATAAATTCAAGGTATTCTACGCAAGTATCATTCTTTCACTAGCAGTTAACGTTGTAGCTTGGATTGTTGGATATCATAACATTCCAGCATATATCGCAATGGCATTTTTACTTTCTATCCCAACAGGCTTGTATTCAGTATTAACTTACATGTTTACACCAGATTGCGCAGAGTATGGTCAGTATATTACAGGTAATTCAAAGCCTGGTATTACATTTGCAGTTCAGACCTTCTTTGCAAAAATGCAGTCAGCACTTGTTGCTTCACTTTCAGCTGTAGTCCTTGGCTTTACAGGCTTTGTAGAAGGCGAAAATGCAGTACAGGCAGCAGACTTTGCAGATAAATTATGGAATACCAGCAAGCTTTTCCCAATCATCGGATACGTTTTAGCGCTTGTAATCTTACATTTCTACAAGCTAAACGACCATGATGTTTCTCTTATGACAAAGGTAAACAAGGGTGAGCTCACAAAAGCAGAGGCAGAAAAACAGATGTACAATAGATACTAATAATATAAAATAGTTATTAGGTTTTGGTACGTGAAGAAATAAAAAAAGCGAGGTAGAAAAATTGATTAGAATTACAGATTCAAGTATTCAACCATTTGAAATTGAACATGCTAAAAGGGTTCGAAAAATTAGCCCTGAGTGTACATTACTTTTAAAGAGCAATGGATTACTTCCATTAAAGGAAATGAAAAAGGTAGCACTATTTGGTAGTGGTGCCAGAAAGACAATAAAGGGCGGTACAGGCTCAGGAGATGTAAATGTTCGCCACTTTGTTACTATTGAAGAAGGCTTTAAAAACGCTGGCGTTGAAATTGTTTCAGATAAATGGCTAGATGAATATGATGCTGTAATGGTCGAGGCTAGAAAAGGCTTTGTACAGGGCATCAAGGACGAGGCAAAGGCCATGGGTGTTTCACCTATGATGATTTGCATGGGTAGAGCCATGAAGGAGCCAGAGTACAAGCTCGGTTTGGATTTTGACGCTGATACAGCAGTATACGTAATCGCCAGAAACTCTGGCGAGGGTGCAGATAGAGAAATCGTTGCGGGCGATATCAATTTAACAGAGACAGAAATCAGAGATATCACATATTTAAATAAAAACTACAAGAACTTTGTACTTGTTTTAAATGTAGGTGGGGTTCTTGATTTGACACCAGTAGATGAGGTAGAAAACATTCTATACCTTGGACAGCTTGGCCAGGAGACTGGAAATGTTCTTGCTGATTTATTGCTTGGAAAAGCATATCCTTCAGGAAAGCTTACAACTACATGGGCACCTATTGCAGAATATCCTTCTACAGAGGGCTTTGCCAACATGGATGATACTGAGTACAAAGAGGGAGTATATGTAGGCTATAGATATTTCGATACAGTTAAAAAGATTCCTACATATCCATTTGGATTTGGTTTGTCATACACAGATTTTGAAATCAATACAGTAGACGCAAGGATTTCCAAAAATGAAATCTCTGTAGATCTTGCAGTTAAAAATATCGGTGGCTTTGCAGGCAAAGAGGTTGTTCAGGTATACGTAACAGCACCTTCTGGAAAGCTAGACAAGCCATATCAGGAACTCGTAGCTTATGCAAAGACAAAGGAGCTACAGCCAAATGAGTCAGAGAAGGTGACAATTACCTTCAAGGCAGAGTCTATGGCATCTTATGATATGGACAGCGCCTCATACATTCTTGAGGCTGGAAAATACATTATCCGCGTGGGAAATTGCTCTAGAAAAACAGCAGTTGCCGCAGTTGTAAATGTGGAAAGCACAATCACAGTTTCAAAGCACAAGAATATTTGCAATGGTCTTTCATTTAAGGACGCTGTTTATGAGAGAACAGTCGGCGATGATTTAAATGGTGTAAAGGAATTAACACTTGCAGCTGATGCAATAGCTACAAAGGAATATTGCTACAGCCCAGAGCCAACAGAGCTCACATCAGAAAAGACAGGACTTACATGGGATGATGTAAAGAAAAATCCTGATAGCTTAGATGATTTTGTTGCTGGTCTTTCTAACGAACAGCTTGCATATCTATCACTTGGTCAGTTTGACGAGGCTGGTGGCATGGGAACAATCATTGGATCTGCTTCTGATAGTATGGCAGGTGCAGCCGGGGAGACTACAGCTCAGCTCAAGAATTTAGGTGTGCCTACACTAGTTATGGCAGATGGCCCTGCAGGTATCAGAGTTTGTACACAGTACAAGCTGGTAGATGGAAAGGCAAAGGGATTGGACAATCCACTTGCAGGATTTGAGGAGTTTGTGGATATGGATGAGCTAAAGGCCATGTCTGCAGCTGTAGAGCCAAGCCAGGAGGAAAAGGAAGCTCCAATAAATTATATTTATTGCACAGCTATTCCAATTGGAACAGAGCTTGCACAGTCATGGAGTGATGCTGTGTGCGAGGAGTGTGGTGATATCGTTGGCGAGGAGATGGAAATGTTTGGTGTGCACCTATGGCTAGCACCAGCTCTAAATATTCATCGTTCTCCACTGTGTGGTAGAAACTTTGAGTATTACTCAGAGGACCCTGTTATCAGTGGAAAAACTGCAGCAGCTATTACCCGTGGTGTTCAAAAGCACAAGGGCTGCGCTACAACAATCAAGCACTTTGCTTGCAACAATCAGGAAACAAACAGAATGCGTTCAAACAGTATTCTCAGTGAAAGAGCATTACGTGAGATTTATTTAAAGGGATTTGAAATAGCAGTAGTAGAGTCTCAGCCAAAGGCACTCATGACATCATACAACCTGATTAATGGAGAGCACAGCTGCAACAGCCGTGACCTAATTACCTGCGCTCTTAGAGATGAGTGGGGCTACAAGGGCATTGTTATGACAGACTGGTATGTTACAACAACAATTATGTCTGGCCCAATGCAGCACAAGCATCCAGAGGCAAGCGCTGCAGGCTGTGTATATGCAGGAAATGATATTACCATGCCAGCTATGGTTACAGATAAGGCAGATATGCTTGAATCTGTAGGAAATGATGCGGCTAGATATCCAATCGAAAGAGCTCACTTACAGGCAACTGGAAAGAGAGTACTTGGCATGATTTTGGAGCTTGCATAATTAAATAAGCTTTTAAAGAGCCTTCCTTAGGGAGGGCTCTTTTTTTGTCCCATGGAAATATGTAATAAAAACGCGATTTTTGGCAAGAAATGATGAAAGAAATCATAGTTTTTTCACACTTTAGAAGGATAATAATTGTGTAGAAAAACAAAATGAAAGGCGATATTTATTATATAGAGAATATTTTTTGGAAGGAGTGGTTCAACAATGAAAAGATTCGGACGTAAAAGCTTTATACTTTTGTTCACGTTGATGCTCCTAGTGTGCAGCGTTGTTGCATCGGGGAAGAGCTCAAATACTGCAAAAGCTGAAAAATTAATTGGATATGGCAAGACCGTAGCAATTGATCCTGGCTGTCAAGCAAATGAGGATTCTAGAAAAGAAGCCTTAGGACCTGGTGATTTTAAGCGTGTAAAGGAGGATTTGGTGGGCACAACAGGTGTTACCACAGATTACCCTGAATATGAATTGAATTTGCAGGTTGCACTCAAGCTTAAATCAGTGCTTGAAAAAAATGGATATAAGGTCATTCTTACAAGAACAGAAAGCGATATATATGCTACAAATGTTGATAGAACAATGATTGCTAATACCACAGGGGCAGACATTTATGTTAGCATTCATGCAAATGATACTGAGGATACTGGAGTACAGACCTATTGTATGACAGAGGACAATCCTTATAACTATGGAAATTATGGTGCCTGCAGACTTTTATCAGATGTTGTGGTTTCTTGCCTGGCAGATGAGACAAAGGCAGATAACAACGGTGTAATAGAGACAGACAAAATCGTAGGAATCAATTGGTGCTCTATTCCAAATACTGTTGTGGGAATTGGAAGCCTTGAAAACGAAGAGGAGGAAGCATTGCTAGTAACAGATGAATACCAGAGCAAGATTGCAACTGGTATTGCAGCAGGTATTGATAGTTATTTCACTCAAAAATAGCGTGTCTACATTGAAAAGAGAATTTATATGAACTGAGGCGGCTAAGCAGATTTGCTTAGCCGTTTTTCTATGCTTATAATCAGGTGGTAATAAAAAATAGATATGGTAAAATATTAAATATTTTATAGATTAGGAGTTAGAAATGAATTTTCCAAAAGATCCAGTAATGTTGCTTTCAGTGGTTAATACTGCACTGAGAGATTATTATAGCAGCTTTGATGCATTAGTAGAGGACAATGAGATAGATGGTCAGGAGATTATTAACAAGCTGGCTGGCATTGATTATCACTACGATTCAAATAAAAACCAATTTAGATAAAGAAAAGGGAAGAATATATGAAGGGATTCAAAGTTTTTCTTAAAGTAGTACTGGTGTTGGTAGCAGCTTTTGCTATTACCTGGTATGCCGTAGGCGAAGGCGGCCCTCTCAATGCTCAGGCCAAAGCTTACGCAGCTGAAAATGGAATTTCAGGTAGCCTAGAGTGGCTGATTGGTCCTGTTGATGAGGTTGTTGAGACTACAGAGGAAAATGCAGCAGATTCAAAAGAGCCAGCAGAGGAGGATATTCCTGCAAAGGAGGAGCTTTCAGCAGAGGATTTAAACACTAGCATTGTATTTACAGGAGATATCGAAATCAGTGAATACGTTCAGGCCAATTATGATGCCGGTGGAGTTGATAGCGTTGCAGATTCATCTATCCAGTCTTTATTAAAGGACGCTACCTTCACCATGGTTAATAACGAATTTTGTTATTCCACCAGAGGCGAAAAGGCTCCGGACAAGCAATATACATTTAGGGTAGACCCTTCTTATGTGGGATTGCTTACAGATTTAGGAGTCGATATTGCAGGACTTGCCAACAATCATGTTCTTGACTATGGGCATGATGCTTTAACAGATACCTTTACCACCCTGACAGATGCCGGAATTGAATATGTCGGAGCAGGAAATAGCTTAGACGAGGCTGCAAAGCTCGTCACAAAAACAGATGCAAAGGGTCGCACCTATGGATTCTTGGCTGCCAGTCATGTGATACCGGTTTATAGCTGGAATGTGGAGGATTCTCAGCCTGGCGTATTTTGCTTTTATGATGAGACAGAGCTTCTTTCAAGGATAGAAGAATATAGTGCACAGGTGGATTATCTATTTGTATTTGTCCATTGGGGCGTGGAGCACACCACAGAGCTTACAGATTATCAGGCAAATGATGCTTACAAGATGATAGATGCCGGAGCAGCTGCAGTTATAGGAATGCACAGCCATTGTCTACAGCCAGTGGAGTATTACAATGGAAAGCCTATTTTCTACAGCCTGGGCAATTTTATTTTCAATCAGAATATAAAGTCTGGCGGCGGTGGAGCAGTGGAGTTTTCTATTGATGAAAATGATAACGTACAATACAGAATTATCCCCGTAGTTGCCAGTGGTGCATGCACCTCTATAGATGAAAATGGCTATAGTTATGTGGAAAGTATTTCCACAAACGTGCATGTGGATGAAAATGGATATATAAGCGAAAAATAATACTAAAATGTTAAAAAGATTGTCAAAAAAATGGCAATCTTTTGTTTATTTAGTACAAAATCAAAAACATTATTAATAGGCACCCATTTTTCACAGAAAAGTAGTAAACTAGCAAGTGTTTGATGTAACTAATTGTGACTATATAGATGGTCGCATTATTTTTAAATTATAAGTATTTTGAAGAAAGAAAAGAGGAATTAACAATGGCAGGATTTGGAGCATTAATTGATATCCTTAAAAAGGATCCAAAGAAAATCGTATTTACAGAGGGTACAGACCCACGTATTATCGAGGCATCTAGCCGTCTTCTTGGTTCAGATTTCCTTCAGCCAATCCTTATTGGTAAGGAAGCAGAGGTAAAGGCAGCAGCTGAGGAGGCTGGTTTCAACATTCGTGGAGCTGTTATTATTGATCCAGAAAATTATGATAGATTTGATGAGATGTGCGAGCTTTTCTGCGAGCTTAGAAAGAGCAAGGGTGTTACTATGGAGCAGGCTAAGGCTACATGCTCTTCAGCAAACTACTTTGGTACAATGCTCGTAAAGATGGGCGTTGCTGACGCACTTCTTGGTGGAGCTACATACTCTACAGCAGATACAGTTAGACCTGCACTTCAGGTTATCAAGACAAAGCCAGGCAACAGCATCGTATCATCATGCTTCATCATGGTACGTAACTCAGCTACAGGCGACAGAGAAGTTCTTGCAATGGGTGATTGCGCTATTAACATCAAGCCAAACGCTGATGAGCTTGCAGAGATCGCTGGCGAGACAGCAGAGTGCGCAAAGATCTTCGGTATCGATCCAAAGATCGCTATGCTTTCATACTCAACACTTGGTTCTGGAAAGGGCGAGGACGTTGACAAGATGCGCGAAGCTACAGCAAAGGCAAAGGAGAAATATCCTTCACTTGATATCGAGGGCGAGCTTCAGTTCGACGCTGCAGTTTCTCCACGTGTAGCAAAGACAAAGTGCCCAGATTCAACAGTAGCTGGTCACGCAAACACATTCATCTTCCCTGACATCAATGCAGGTAATATTGGATACAAGATTGCACAGCGTCTTGGTGGTTTCGAAGCTTACGGTCCTATCCTTCTTGGTCTTAACGCACCAATCAACGATCTTTCTCGTGGTTGCAACGCTCAGGAAGTATACTCAATGGCTATCATCACTGCAGCACTTGCATAATCTAAATTAGATTCAAACACTAGTACACAACCTAGTTGATTTTACAAACAACCAACCAGTACATCCATCCAGGCACATCTAATTGCCTAGACGTTCATGAACTTGTTGGTTGTTTTTTTCTGCATAGTAGGGTTATGGCTTTAAATGAAATAGTAACTGCAAGTTCAGCTGATGAACATCAATCATAAACCTTATATTTTGCGTTTTATCTATGCTAAAGGAGGTATAATTACATAAAAACTGCTGTTAATGGCAAGTTTTGAAGCATAGCAAATAAACGGCGCATCATAAATTTGTAAAAGTAACTGAGACCCCGTTTAATCAAGGTTTATTGAACCTTCTATCTGATTCTATTGATTGGGGATTAGTGGTTAATGAGCTCTGGCTTCAAAACAACCTCGTCGGGTGGAATCGGTTTGAGGTTAAGCAATGACAGCAGTTTTTTCTGTTCTTTTGAGGTCATTAAATCAAATGGGGTTTTATCGTTTAGGTTTTCTCGTAAAACACTATTGATGTGGCAGGTAATAAGCTTTATGTCCTCAGCTGACAAGTCGTTGAATGTTGTATATTTAGGTCTGATACGTCTTATGAATTTGTGATTATTTTCAACTTGTGGCTTTTGCCAAGAGGCTTGAGGATCACAAAAGAAGACTCGTGTTCTTTGACAGCCATTAGGGGCGTGCTCAAGACTTTCGGGATCCTTAAACTCGACGCCGTTATCGGTGAGTATAACTGGAAATAACTTTCGAAAAGAATCTAAGCCGAGGAGATCTGTAAGATAATCAAAAACAGATAATACACTTGGCTGCTTTCCATCAGGCATAAGGAAAATAAGCATAAAACTAGATTCACGAAAAATCATAGTTAACATAACTTTTCCTTTTTCACGACGTCCTTTTACAGTGTCCATTTCAACTATAGGAAGTTTAGGATGCTCTTCGATGTAAGATTTGAAATCTTCAATAGTTCTGCCTTGACGATAACGATATTCCATTCGTGTTAGTACTTTGCGCTCTTTACGTTTTTTATACACGACCTTTTTAGGTAAATCGATATTTCGGACATCGAAGACACCTTGATCAATGTATTTATATAGAGTGCGTTCAGATACTCCAATCTCATCAGCGTGAGTAGTGCAGATGTGATTTAGCGATTGTCCTTTAAGGATTAGTGGTTTGATTAACTTTCCGATTTCCTCTAATTCCTTAGGATCTTTCCTTATACCAGAATGAGCTGTTTTAATACTCTTGTGATGTGCAGTATTAGCACGATGTGCAGTGTAATACGCATGAGTTTTCTTGCATTTCTTTTGTTCTTCTGTAGAACAGCAGTCGCAGGTATAAGGTGGTTTATCATGCAAAGAGCAATGGGAAGATATGTATCCAGGACAAATATCGATACATACTATGTGCTCCGGACAATACTTGCAACGGGCACCAAAACAGCCGTGAGCAGGAGCTTTATTACAGATTTTATTTCTTATGCAGTGATGAAAGTTAATGCAATCATTGCCTTTATAAGAAAAAGGATGGATGAAGCATCTGTAATTCTTGACTTCACGAGCAATAGTGGATGCTGAACGTTCTAGACGTCTTCCAATGGAAGCAAAAGTGTAGTCTTGTCC
>JAILKL010000001.1 GCA_024693775.1 Pseudobutyrivibrio sp. | reverse complement strand
TGTTTGTATGGGCCGGTATGTAGGGTGTCCCAAATTGCTATTCTATACAGTTAAGATGACAGCAGGTATTTTTAGCCGATATGTTTTTCGTTCATTACTATAACTGCAATAACCAAAAGCACACTACAAATCAGGATTGCGTGATTTCCAACATAAAGTGAGAAAACGCCGCCAACTCCTGCTCCTATAGCAAAGATAAATATGATTCCAAAATAGTGTAATGCCTTTATAAGGATATTTTTATCTCTATTTCTAAGGTAAGCCGACAAGCTTTCCATGCCGCTTCTAAGATTGCCTATACACATGGTGCTGGCATATGCATATCCATTTACCTTTCTAAAGGACTGCACCTGCATGGCACAGGCCATAGAAACCAGAAAGTTTGCCAATGTGTTATGTGTACTAGGAACAAAAGCCACAATAAACAGTGCAATGATTTCAATAATTAGGATAATCTGACGCCAATGTATTCTTTGGGAATTTTTGTATCTATATCCTATCTGCTCTGCAATAACTATTCCTATTGCAAAAGCAAGTATTGGAAATAAATAATGGATACTCTTGATCCAATCTCCCAGCAATAAATGCTGCGTCATCAACACTATGTTTCCAGTTTGAGCATTCGCAAATACGTTATCTCTTAGATTGTAGGTGTATGCATCCTGAAAACCTCCAGATAACGAAATAATGGCACTCAGTAAAAAGGATTCGGAAGTATGCTTTGCTTTCATGTCTCGGTCTCGCCTCTTTTACTTTATTTTTAACATGTCTATTATATGTCAGCTGCCACTATTAATTTGCACAATCTTTCTTGAATTCCTTAATTAAATCTTCCATTTCATCCCAATTAAAGGTCTTGTGAGACATTTTCATTTTGTCTATGAAGCTCTGTTTGTCAGAAGACATCTTAAAGTCCTCTAAACCATTTAATACCATTTCCACACCATCATAGTCCATTTGATTTATAAGCTCATTCAAAGCCTCAAAAGCATCTTCAAATGTTCCATCATCAAGCAATGGTCTATCATCCTTTGCATCCTCAACCACAGTGACATCCTCTACGTACATTGTGTGGAACTTATCATATAATTCCTGATATTCTGAAATGACAGCATCAGTATTTTTTGTAATTAGCTCTAGGTTTTCATCTCGTCCAGCCTGCTCCAGCTCTGCGGCCTTTTCAGATAGGCTATAAGCACCGATAAGTCTGGCTGTACTCTTTAGAGCATGTACCTGGATAGTGTAGTTTTTAATATCCTTGCTATCAAAGGCATCCTTAATCATATTAATTCTAGAAATAGCTGTGTCATAGAAATTGCGGCATATTACCTCATAGACATCTTTTCCACCGGCTGTTTCTATTCCTCGATGCATATCGATATTTTTGATTTTTGAAATCAAATTAAAGAATAAGGATTTATTATCGCCCTCTGGTTTAACACCATCTATGCTTCCTTTATCATTCTGTTCACCATCCGCTAAATCATCCACCAGCTGAATCATCTCATCTGGCAGATAGCTTTGAATCATAGCCTCTAGCTTAATACCATCGATTGGCTTTGATAGGTAATTTGAATAGCCCTGACGCAGGTATTCCTCTCTGGCCCCCTTAATAGCATTTGCTGTTAATACAATGACAGGAGTATCTGTGTTTAGAGGACAATTCTTTCGTATCTCTACTAAGGTTTCCTCTCCACTCATCTCTGGCATCATTGAATCCAACAAAATAATGTCATACTTGTTCTTAGTAGTTTTTTCTATAGCTTCCTTTCCTGAAGAAGCAGTATCTATTTGAATCTGTATACGCTTTAAAAGACTGGTGGCAACAATCAGATTCATCTCCACATCATCAACCACAAGTATGTGAGCCTCAGGGGCATGATATCTTTCCTTGTCTGTTACATTTGTCTCTTTGATTCTTGCCTTTTCCTTATAGTCGCCTAGCTTTTCAAAAGCACGTACTGGCTGTGTTAGAGCAAATGCAAAGGTAGAGCCCTCACCGTATTTGCTGGTAACCTCCAGTGTACTTCCCATTTTTTCCAGCAGGGTCTTTGTGATACTTAAGCCAAGTCCTGTTCCTTCAACCTTTTTATTTCTATGAAGATCAATACGTTTATACGGATTAAATAAATCATCCATATCCTCAGCCTTAATACCAATACCTGTATCGCTAATACTAACTATCAGCTCTATATCTCCATTTGAAAGGGTATCAAAGGTCATGTTAAAGGTAACCTTGCCGCTAGGAGTATATTTAACAGCATTATTTAAAATGTTAATGATAATCTGCTCAATTCTGACCTCATCACCATATAGGAATCTAGGAATGTCAGGATTGATATTTACCTCTAGCTCTAGCTTTTTATCTGTGGCCTTTGGCTGAATCATGTTTACTAAATCATTTATCAATACGCTTAGGTCATACTCTCCAAGAACTAGATCAAGCTTTCCTGATTCAATCTTTGAGAAATCAAGAATATCATTTATCAGTGATAATAATATCTTGCTGGCGCTTCTGATATCATCAGCATAATTTTTAATATTATCCTGATTGGTCTCACGCATAATCATGGTATCCATACCGATTATTGTGTTAATAGGTGTTCTGATTTCGTGAGACATATTTGCAAGGAAGGCTGTCTTTGTTCTATTGGCCTCTTCCTCAGATTTAAGAGCACGCTCTAAGGCATCTCTCTTTTCCTTTTCCAGCTTTGTAATCATTCTTTGGTGAGCTGACTGTTGGCGTCTTGTAATAGAATAAACACTACCATTAATAATAGATAATACTATGAATAGTAAAATCAAAGTCATGATTGTGTAGAAGTACAGCTTGAATCCTGTTGTTTCATACACTTCACGGTTTTTAATAATAGTATAAACTCTCTCGCTGATAACTTTTCCTGAATCATCTAGCACTTCTATGTGGAATTCATAGCTACCGTTGGCAAGGGAATAATACACTATATTTTCCATTTCACTGGCCAAAACAGTCGTCTTTGTCTTATCTACACCAGACAAATAATATCTAACATAAGGATCTGATGTGGTAAAGTTATTTAGCTCTACAGTAAATTCTACTTTTTGACTACCTCTAGGAATAACAATAGGATCTAAGGAGCTAATCGCTTGGGATTTGCCATCCAGCTTTATATATGTGATTTTTGACTTGTATTCCTTTACTCCCATGTCATACTTGTCTAGATTCAACACATATACGCCTGTGCTACCACATATGTACATGTTATTCTGGTCTACATAATTCCAAGCATTGCTGGTGAGACTTCCTGGTAATCCTGAATTGGTATCTAGGGTATCATATACTGTCATGCCAGATTCAGACATTAATGTATCGTAATCTACCACAAATACACCGGCACCACCTATAATAAATACCTTGTTATCATCACTTTGATATAAATCATAATTGTTATAGTAAGGCAGTCCCTCAATATTCTTTATATTGTACTCAGCATCTAAATAGCAAAGTCCACTACCTGTTAAAACAAATTCTCCATCTCCATTTTTATCCTTTACAATTCTAAGGATAACAGAGGAAGCTAAACCATCAGAGTTTGTTATGTATTTCTGCACCTGATAGTCCTTTATAACAGCTATTCCATCTCCGTCTGTACCAGCTAAAATAGTGCCATCAGAAAGCTCTACCATATTTAAAATAGAGGTGTGCTTTAGGTCCTTTCCTGGCTCCATGGCATTTATTACTCTGTTATTTTTCATAAATAACAGTCCCTTTTCACCAGAGGTAACTATCACTCCATTTTCAAGCTCAGAAATAAATCTAATTTTGTAATCAATATAAGCTTCACCTGATTTACCCAGGTATGAACTAATATTATTGCTGGCATCTACCTGCATAAGACCTTCGCCATAAGCAGCTATTAATAATCTATTTCCATCTGAATGTATAGAACGAATTCTCTTTCCAGCAAAATGCTCTGTAACAGAATTATTTAAGGCGATTCCTTCAGAAAGATCTATAATCTGCAAGCCATCATCAGTTCCTACATATAAATTTCCGTTCCATTTTGTTGCCACATTTGAAACGCTAGACTGAATATTGCACATTCCAAATAAATCCGAAAATGCTGATTTGCTGAGGGATAATAATCCACATCTAGAGGATGCAAACCAAATATTTCCTTGGTAATCCTTGTAAATTCTTTCAACAGAATTTGTAAATGATTCTACTGTTATTCTATTGGCATTCTTTGAATTATCCAAATAGCCTATTCCTGTATCTGATGCTATAAAGATATATCCATTTCCGCCATTATAAATATCATTAATATGTTTTAGCCCATTTGCAGCTATACTATCAATTTTGGAAAGCTTGTAATTATTTAAATGATATACCTGAATTTGCTCTGAATCTGTACCAATATATAAGTCATCTCCAAAGAAATCCACACTGGTATAGCTATAATCACCTGCCTCTAGGCTATTTTTCTTTTCGCCATCATAATATATGGAAACATTTCCAACATTATCTACTACGGCCACCTCACCGGTTTCTGCTGAAGAAATATCTTCAATATTACCTAGGCTCTCATCCTTTTTATAAATAACTATTTTTCCATCTTCAAAGCCTGCTTCAACAAGGCCTCCTGATGTTCCTAGATAAATGTGTCCTGCTTTGTCTTGACTAATTGCATTTATGGTATTACCTGGCAGTCCAGAATCCTCATTTACGGTATAGCTATTCTGATTCATGTCTACTACTGTTATACCTGCGCCATTGGTGCCGATCCATAATCTGTCGTCCTTGTCCACATATAGGGACTGAATGCTTCTGGCTGATTCTAGTGTGTCAATCAACTCAAACTTTGAACCATTGTAGCGATATAAACCTCCGTAGGTGGCTATCCACATGCTGCCATCCTGGGTTTGTGCGATATCATTTGCACAGCCACTGGTAAGACCATTGGAACTATCGTAATAACGTTTTACATAATTTAGTTCGTTTGCAGCGTCAGCATTATTCATTGGAATAAGTGCCACTAGCATGCTAAATCCTACAATACCCAAAAGTGCCTTGCCACCTATGGCTCTTTTTAATTCTCTAGCTCTCTTTCTCTTTTTTACAAATTTGTATACTCGTCTAAATACAAATAATGTAAGTAATCCCATGAAATTATCAGCGAAGCAAATATAAATTGATCCTACAAAAAATGCAAAAGGAGCTGGTGCATGTTTGAAAATAATATAATCAATTACAGAATTTACCACCACAAATGGAGTATATCCACCGTTTATACTCAGATTGACTAGTGTAACTGCCACAGCCTCTACCACCATAAAAATAAGTGTATAGCTGCAAATGGAAATAAACCTTTTGATAAACTTATTCTTTTTAGAACACTGAGCAGTTACTATAGCGACTATTACGTTTGCAATGATATAGAAAAAATCATTATGAATCCCGATTGTACATAACATACTACTGAGCACGGCCGTAATAACACCTATTAATGTGCCTCCATAATATGCTGAATAAATCGTTCCTGTAAGATTTAGGAATCCTGGAAACATAGTTAAATTGCCCAGCGCTCTACCCAGGCAATTTAAAAGAGTTCCCAACACTATATACTTTATTTGTTCCTTAGTAATTTTCATACACCCTATACCCCAATGGCTATAATTCTTCTATTTCATCTAATATTTCAAGAAATGCGCCTACAACAAGGGAATCATATAAGACTCCACTGTTTTTAATAAACATCTCTCGAATTTCTTCCTTTGAATATTTGTCTCTATATGCACGATCATGACTCATGGCGTCATAGGTATCAGCTACTGCTATAATTTTAGCTACCAAAGGAATTTCATCTCCCTTTTTGTTGGTAGGATAGCCTGAGCCGTCTACTCTCTCATGATGATAAAGTGCAGCATCAAAAGCATAAGGCATAGCCTCAAAATGCTCCACTAGCTCTGCCCCCTTAAAGGTGTGCTTCTTTACAATATCCATTTCATCCGATGTAAGCTTTGTAGTCTTGTTGATTAAGCCTTCTGGCAAATAGTGATTTCCTACATTGTGAACCATGCCTGCCATATATACTTTTCTGGCATCCACCCTGTCCATGCCCATATTTTCAGCAATCATCTGAGCAACCTTGGCTGTTCTAGCAGAATGACCCTCGCAATATGTATCCTTTGCATCAGCCAGCTTTCCTATAAGAGAAATACAATCCTTTAGCTGCTGCTCCTGCAAATAGAGCTTTTCCTCTGATCTAACAATAATTCCTGAAATAATACCACATACAAAGGTAAGTGCAAACCATCCAGGAAGAAGAATTAAATATATTAATCCGTCTACACCGGAAAAAATGTTTTTGTGAAGATAGTAGGTCATAAGATAGCTGGACAAGTCCACATCTCCACTGAGGCTGTAGAAGATGATTCCACTATTTACCTCTCCTGAGAATTCTCTAGAGGATTTTATAGGATCCTCTCCGGTCTCACCTTTTATTGGATGATAAATAATATAGTCACCCTTATTTAATGGAATCAATAAATCCTGTCCTGCCATGAAATAATCCAGCACAATATCATCAGCATTGTAATTACGTAAATCCAGTGTCTGTTCTTTTTCCTTGCCATCACTAAACTGATGAATTTCTACTGTTCCGTTCCATGCATTGTTTATATAACAGCTATCGTTGATGTTAATTCTTAATGACCAATCTTCTAAAAGATTTGATGAGCTGTTGATAATGGTCATCTCATAAATTTTGGCCTTAATAATTGTATCTGGAAAAGCATCGTTCTTTTCCCAGGAATCAGTTAACAGGCCTCTAGGATGGATATCACAGATAACTTCAGTTGTAGCAGTATTTCCATCTATACTTCTTTCTGTGGAATTGTATTCGTTTACTTGATAAACATGTATAACGAAGAAAAAGATAATAATCCACAACAATATACCTAAAAATATCATTAACTTGTTAATAATACTTTTTACTGACTGAAGCTTATGCATCTGGATACCTCCTATTAATTATCCTCTGTTCAAAATCTTCCTTTGGTAATGGCTTGTCATAATAGTATCCCTGGATAATGTAGCAACCGAGAGATGCTAGTGTTTCTATTTGTTCCTTTTGCTCTGCTCCTTCTGCAAGGACCTCGATATTTAATGCAATAGCCAGCTTTATCATATAGCTGAGAATTGTTAAATCCTTTGCATAGGCTCTATCCACAAAGCCTTTATCTATCTTTAATGTATCAAAAGTAACCTCTCTAAGAAGACTAAGGGATGAACTACCGCTACCAAAATCATCTACAGCAACTCTGTAGCCCAACCTATGAAGATCATCTACGAAATCCCTTAAGACACTAATTGGAAATTCATCGATAGTTTCTGTAATCTCTATTTCTATCATCTTCTTAGGAACATGATATTCATTTACAATGGCATCAATTTCTTCTGCCAGCTTTTTATTCGAAAGATTTCTTCTAGAAAAATTAACCGAAATCGTTGGAGGAACCAATCCATGTGCTATCCATTTTTCAATATCCTGGCATACATGTCTTAGCATGTAAAAATCCATGTCGCACATTAATTCATTGTGCTCTAGCACTGGAATAAACTGTCCTGGAGGAATCAATTTGCCTCCGTGAATCCATCTCACCAATGCCTCTGCACCACACAGGGTACTAGTCTTGCTGTTGACCTTTGGCTGATAGTAAACTATAAATTCCTCTCGACTCATGGCCTCTGGAATATCAGCCTCAAACTGCTTTTGATCCTTTATAGTGCTTTTTAATTCCTCGTTTAAATATGTAACATTTCGCTTTGATGTGGACTTTCCATAGTTCAAAGCCAGGTATGCATTTGAAATAGCCTCATCACCGGAAATGTATTTTTCTCTAATCATATATACACCAGCTAATGAACTAACATTTATGGTGTATCCCTTTCCCTGATAATCGAAGGTAATATTTAGACCTTCTAATCTCTTTAAAAATATATCAACAGTAGTTTTTTTGATAACTGCAATAAATAAATCACTGCCTCGTCTACCGATGATTTCATCAGCTTTTAGAATAGTAGAAAGCTCTTTTGCATACTCTATTAAAAGCCTGCTACCAACATCTATTCCGTAGGTTTCATTTACAACGCTAAAGCGCTTTATATCAAAATAAATAACTGCATATTTCTCAGCAATCTTTTCATTACATAATTCATTAATACGAGCTACGCAGGCATTTTCATTGTAAAGACCTGTTCTAACCTCTGTAACCTCCAGCTCTTCCTTTTCCTCACTGTTGGCCTGATTTTTAAAATATATACTATAGGCCAGCACTGATAATGAGGTAGCGATCAAAGAGTTATTCTCATATCCTTCTATAAAAACTTCGCCGACAATATTAAAAATAATAAATCCAATGCCTACAAATATTATAAAAAACTCACTGTTACTCATATTTTTACGGCGTTTTATAAAGCTTAGTACAATGATTACCAGTAGATAATATATTAGTATTAGATATGTAACAGGAAAGAATAAACCTTGTGTATGATGATTATCCTCGGTGAAATAATAAATATTTCCAATCGGCATATCTATAATCATGAGTGCCGCAAAAATAAATAATGGCATTCCCATGACATGTTTTTTTCTAGGACTATCATCTCTCATTAATATGAGCACAACAATGTATAAAATTATAGGATTTAATATGTAGCCCAGTGTTGAGAATATCAATCTTTCTATATGATACTCAGGCAAAAAGGCAAAATAGCTTTCCTGTAAATCCACAATGGATCTAAAAATAGAAAGTCCCACCAGACTATAGAATTGAATCTTTAATTTTTTGTCCATTTTGTCGTTAGACTTTACAGTAAGCCACAAAATCAACAAAATGAAGGCAACTATATAACACCTAGCCAAATACCAACCAAACTGCATCTCACACTCTCCCCATCAGCAAAGTTTATATTTATCTATTTTGATAGAAAAAACATTTTTAACTTGTTAACTAAATCGTCCTTGCCCACAGTTTTTAAAATATATCCCTCTGGTTTCAAGGTCATAACCTTCATAACACTATCCTTGTCATCACGTCCTGTTAGGAAAAATACAGGAATTGACTTTGTCTCATCATCTGCCCTAAGCATTTCTAGCACCTGAGGACCATCTGTAACTGGCATCTCATAATCCAAAAGAATTAAATCTACCTTGTTGCTGCCTAGCCATTTAATAGCTCTTAGACCAGAATTAGCCATGGACACCTTGTATGTATCCTTTAGCCACTCACGTACTACGCCCATATAGTTTGGATCATCATCCACTATAAGAATGCTCTTTTTCAACTCGTCCGTTGCCGCCTGCTTGTTGTAATTAAAAATCATTCTGATATAGGCATCATAATCAAGTGGTCGTGGTAAGATACCATAAATTAAATTAGAAGTAATAGATTCTTTTATAATATCTGTATCAGATGGTTCACCAATCAAAATCATCTGCTTGCTATCATCAGTCAGCTTGTCCACAAGGAAATGTGTTACTTCATCTGATAATCTCTCATCCTTTTCCATATAAAAAGTAATAACAGATGCCTCGTCCCAATGCATAATAATCTCTTCTATTGTAGAAGGAATAAACATGGCATCCAATCCTGCATCACTTAGCTTTTTAAGCAATACACGAATAATAAAGGATTCCTTCTCTCCAATAATCATTATCTTCTCTTCCATACGCTCCTCCGCACACATTTATTTTATTAATGCTTCCATTGTGTCCCAGTCGAATACACCGTGAGCTCTTATGAGCTTGTCCAATATTTGTGCATCCTCTTCTGGTAATTTATACTCTTCTAGCTGCTGCAAAATCATTTCCACAGCATCATAATCCATTTGAGAAATCACTTCCTTTAATGCCCCGTAGGCTTCCTCTAATTCCTCTTTGGATATTAATTCTTTATTTTTATTATCTGCCTTTTCATTTGCATTTAAAGGCGCCAGCTTTTCTTTATAGCTAACATATAATTCCAAAAGCTCATCTGTATGTTTATTTATATAGTCCATATCAGAGGATTTTCCAGCGTCCTCTAATTTTTTAGCAAGCTCTGAAAGCTTGCTGGCTCCTATGATTCTGGCAGAGCTCTTTAGGGCATGTACCTTTATTGTGTAGTAATCTACCTGACCACTTTCATAGGCTTTTTTAATCTCTTTTGTTGTATCATCTATTAGTGCATAAAAGGTTTTGATGGCATGGCAAAAGGCCTCTGCCCCTCCGCAAAAACGAACTCCATTTTCTACAGAAATACCATCTGTCTCATGTAGCCAGTTGTATTTCTCTGGCAATTCTGAATCAACAACATATTCCTCTTCATTTACATCCTGCATTAGCTCTACAGGAATATATTTCATGAGAGTAAGCTCCAGCTCATTTGTATCTACAGGCTTTGATAGGTAATCCTGGAAACCCTTTAATTTATAAAAGCTTCCACCATCATTACTGGCATTTGCAGTAAGGGCAATTACCGGCAAATCCTTGTGCTCATATCTGATGTGCTCTAAGGTCTGAATACCATCCATGCCTGGCATCATGTGGTCTAGTAATACCACATTAAAATCCTGTTCTTGGAGAACATCCAAGCACTCATCACCACTCATTACAGCTGTTACCTGCACCTTGGTGCCCTTTAGTAATCCCTTGATTACCTCCAGGTTCATCTCATTGTCATCAACCACCAGCACCTTTGCTTCCCTAGCTATAAATTTAGGAATATAGACACTGTTTCTCTCATAATTGCTGTTTAGAGAGAACTTTCCAATCTTTGAAGAATCAACAATTTTCTGGTCAATTACAAAATAGAATGTGGATCCCTGACCATATACACTCTCACATCTGAGCTCACCCCCCATTAGCATGGCAAACTCCCTTGAAAGGCTAAGACCTAACCCTGTACCCTGGATAGATGTGGTATTTTCTTCGTCAAGTCTAACAAAAGGCTTGAACAATCTATCTATATCTTCCTGCTTTATACCCATACCAGTATCAGATACTGAAAAGTATAATCTGCAGATGTTATCGTCTATTATCTTTGTCTGAAGGCTCATGATAAATTCACCTTCATCTGTATATTTTACTGCATTTGTAAGTAGATTAAGTACTACCTGTTTGATTCTAATTGAATCGCCATAAAGAACTGATGGAGCATTTTCATCAATAACCTGATTGAATCTAAGGCCCTTTTCATCACCTTTAATTTTAATCATTGTAACAATAGAATGTAACAAATCATTTAGGTTGTATTCCTGCTCCACAAGTGACATCTTGCCTGACTCAATTTTGGACATATCCAAAATATCATTAACAAGACCAAGTAAAAGCTCGGACGCTTTTTCGATATTACTAGAATAGCCTCTAACTGTTTTTGCATATCTGTCATTATTGTCTGCAGGCTGTTCTCTGAGAATCATTTCATTCATACCCATAATTGTGTTTATAGGTGTTCTTAGCTCATGAGACATATTTGCAATAAACCTAGACTTTGCAGTGTTAGCTCTATCTGCTTCATTCTTGGCCTGTCTAGTCAACTCATTTTGCCATTCACTGTATTGATGATGTCTATCTGCAATCCAAAAGCCTACAGATAAGCTTAGAATCAAAAATGCCACAGCGATTAATAATATTTTGATAAAGAAAACTCGGATATACTCGTAAGCATTATCCATTCCCAAATCGGCACCTGCATAGGCTACACAATTTCCCTTATTATCAAATATAGGCACGTATGCTGTCAGCAGCCATCCGTATTTATCAGAGGTTTCTATTACTCCAGAATACTTGCCATTTATTAATTCATCCTTGTATTCCAAGGTACTATCATCATATGGCAATACCTCGCCAATATTGTACATAGCTCCCTCTGAAACATCTGTGTCAAAGACTATGTGAATACCATCCTCTTTAAACTGATAAATATATACATATTTAATATTGAAGCCTCGATTTTTTATACTTATCAGCTTTTCCATTGTTGATTGATATCCTAGGGAGGCATATCCCTTATTTAGATATGAGTCAATTCTATTAACATCTACTGCATCTCTCGCCATCTCTGCAGTACCCATAACAATCTGTCTATACTCGCCTCTGGTATTGTCTATATAAATAGTAGTACCAGCCCATACGATTACAGCAGTAAGGCAAAATGCCTCTATGGCAAGCATTGATAGCAAGCGGCTGTGAGTCAGCTGTCTGTTGGTCAGACTATAGGTCTCACTAAAATCAAATTTTTGTGTCTCAAGGTTGTATCCCAGGTCATATTTCCATATATCATTTCTGACTTTTTTGGGGAAATATTTGACAATGAAATACACCAATATGCCTACAACTAATTTATCAACAAGATTCCACATCAGGCTGTTTAAAAATACATGTATTCCACCGCCGTATATTGCGACAGTTATTACTCCGCCTAACGTGCCACTAGCAAATCCCAGATAAAGACAAAACTTTACTAACCCGTATCTCTTTTGAAAAATATTTCCAAGAAGCAGCTTGCAAGCGATCATTGCTACAGAGATTGAAACCATGGCAAAATAAACACTCATCTCGCCAAAGAAAATACCATATAAAATGTTACTAAATAAGGCGACAACAATACCAAACATAGGTCCACATATCCAGCCCACCACAATACTTCCAAGTGTATCCAAATAAAGTGGATAGTTTGTATAGTGTCTTATGGTAAGCATCATAATATTAAAAATAAAACCTACTAAAGTTATAGATAAATGTGTAATGCCTACCTGTTTATATTTATTTTTTATAGCATCAATATATGCTGCATCCCTTTTCATATATTCCCTCAATTACTTATCCTAAAAGGTTCTCCATCTTGTCCCAATCAAATAACTTGTAAGCCTTTTTAAAGCTTGAAATATCAAATTCACAGTCAGCTGGTATATCATATTTTTCCAACTGCTGCAGCACTGTTTCTATGCCGTCATAATCCATAGTCCAAACGAGCTCTTTTAATGCATTTATTGCATCCTTGCCGTCCTCTTCAGAAATCATTTCTTTACTAGCTTCTACTATTTCACCAGTTTTTATAGGTGAGAGCTTAGACTTAAAGGATTTATATTCCTCCAAAAGTGGTTTTGTATCTCGCTGTATCTGATCAATATTTCCAGCTTTACCTGCATCCTCTAATGCCTTTGCCATATCAGAGAG
Source organism: Pseudobutyrivibrio sp. (assembly GCA_024693775.1). Taxonomy (GTDB): domain Bacteria; phylum Bacillota; class Clostridia; order Lachnospirales; family Lachnospiraceae; genus Pseudobutyrivibrio. The sequence goes on along the minus strand of JAILKL010000001.1, from coordinate 9,546 downwards.
CTTTGTCGCTCCTATAATACGAGCTGCACTCTTTAAGGCATGTACCTTTACCGTGTATAGATTTATATCATTTTGTACATACGCATTTTTTATTACGTCAATATTTTCATCTATGGTCTCGTAAAAGATTTCAATAGACATGAGATATGGCTTTACGCCACCACTATTTCGAATACCCTCATTAACATCGATTTCTGATATGTTATTTAACCATTTGCTTTCTGAAGGTAGCTCCTCTCCTGAGGAGATTGACTCAGCGTTTTCATTTAGCTCCACCATATCCTTAGGCAAGAATTGAAGAATGGTCTTTTCCAGTTCTTTACCATCTACAGGCTTTGCCAAATATCCTGTAAATCCAAATGATTTATAATACTCCTCGCCATTTGTGGCTGCATTTGCAGTCAGTGCTACCACTGGTAAATCTGGATGAGTCTTTCTAATGTGACCGATTGTTTCTATTCCATCCATGCCAGGCATCATGTGATCTAGAAGAATCACATTGTAGGTACCAAAGTTTATTTTTTCTAATGCCTCTTCACCACTGCTGGCTGTAGAAATATACATCTTTGTGGCTGAAAGTAAATTCTTTATAACTGTCAAATTCATTGGATCATCATCTACCACTAATACCTCCACATCTGGTGCTATAAACTGTGGTATATAAGGTCCACGTGATACAGGCTCTTCCTTCATGAAGGATTCACCTATTATCTCTGGATTTATAATCTTTTGTTTAACTGAAAATGAGAAGGTAGACCCTTTACCATATTCACTTTCAACATTGATTGTGCCATTCATCAATTCAGCAAATTGTTTTGAAATATTAAGTCCAAGGCCTGTACCCTGAATTCCATTATTTCTTCTTTCATCTAATCTCTCAAATGCATCAAATAATCTGTCTATGCATTCTTCTTTGATGCCAATACCAGTATCCTTTACCTCAAAACCAACCACACACTCATCGTCAGTTTTTTCAATAATATTAATTGTTAAGGTAAAGCCTCCCTTTTCTGTGTACTTCACAGCATTTGAAAGAAGGTTTAAAACTATTTGCTTTATCTTTCCCGCGTCACCATATAGGACCTTTGGAATATTTTTATCAATGTGCCAGTCAAAGGTAAGCTCCTTTTGAGCTGCTCTAACCTTTATCATAGAAATAACTGATTTTAACTGTTCATCTACGTTGTATTCCTGCTCTACCAGGTTCATCTTTCCAGACTCAATCTTTGATAAGTCCAAAATATCATTGATAATACCAAGCAATGTATCTGATGCGGTCTTTATATCCAAGGCATATCCTACAATGGACATGTAATATGGCTTTGGCACTCCCTTTGATTCTTCTCTAAGAATCATTTCATCCATACCCATAATAGTGTTTATAGGTGTACGAATTTCATGGGAAATATTAGCAAGGAAACGAGACTTTGCACTGTTGGCTCTTTCTGCCTCCTCCTTTGCAATTCTAATCTGCTCATATTGACGTCTGATAATGGTGTTAGCCATTACTCGCCATACAAATAATGCTATGATTGCTGCAGCTATTAATAGGATTAAAAGCCTTACTATTAACAGCTCATATAATTGAGGCTTTTTATATACCTGATATACATCATCCTGTAATACAGTATTATCTATATTATTTAGAATCTGAACATGAAGCTTGTAATTTCCATAAGGCATCTTTGTATATTCCAGACCTGTCAGTTCCTTTTGAGTAGTGATAACACCCTTGTCGCCCTCGATATACATATGAACCTTTGGATTACATAATGAATAATTTAATATAGCAGCATTAAACTGAATTCGGTCTGCATCTGCAGGTATTACATAAACATCATTTTCATCTGCTTCTATGTATTCACCATTGACGTATACATTTTCTATATCTGTCTTTATTTCAATATTTCTTTCAAAAAAGCCATTAATATTTACTCTACTAACGCCTTCTCTACAGCTAATAAAAATATTGCCGTTGTCATCTAAATCACTAAAGGAATTTCCAGTTGGTAGGCTAGGTAATCCACAATCTGTAGAATAATATTTGTAATCAATAGTGTCGTTTTTAAGCATCATATTTGCATCTACTACGTAAATACCATTTGATGCCAAAACCCATAAATTGCCATTGTCATCATAGTAAATGTCATAGCTGTTTGAATAAGGGAAATCTTCTATAGTAGTGATTTCATTATCCTTCATGTAGGCTATTGAATTGGATGTAACTATCCAATAAACATTTCTTTTAGGGTCCTTTTTGATTCTAAGAATAACGTCTGATTTGAGGCCATCCTCTCTACCCTTTTTGATTATCTCATCACCATGAACAATGTAAATGCCATCTCCATCAGTGCCTAGATAATAATCTCCATTATCTCCTTCTTCTACTGTGAGGAAAACATCGTTTGTAACACCTGTGTCCTTGCTAATGGTCTTTGTAACCTGGCCGTCTTTGATTACAGCAAAACCGCCATTTGTAGCGGCAAGTACTGATCCATCTGATGCGATTGTTGTACATCTACACCCATTGCTAATAAATCCATTGGCTTCATTGTAGCTAATGATTTGTTCATCCTTTGTGTAACAAATCAAGCCCTTATCACCTGTGTAGGTAGATATCCAAAGATTGCCTTCTAAATCCTTTGATATACATCTAATACGTATACCCGATAATTCTTCCGTAAGTGCATTAGTGTAATTTCTATTATATTTATCATATATCTGGAGTCCCTCATCGGTTCCCACATATACTTTTCTATCTGAAATACAGGTGGCATTTACTACTACAGGTTCATTATTTGATGCCATGGTCAGGTCTTTAAAATTGTTGGTTACAATCTTCATAACACCCTGACGAGTAGAGGTAAACCAAAGATTACCCTGATAATCCTCTGTCATGGAACCAATATTGCTATCCATTGGCAAATCTTCCACAACGCAAAATTTATCGCCATCTAAATATCCAATAATGTCATCTGATAAAACCCATATTCTATCACAAGCATAATCAATGCTATTGATATCAGCTGCTGGGTCAATATTGTAGGATTTTAAATTTTTAAAATCATCCTCTATGGAGCCATAATAAATAGTGTTTGGATCCACTCCAATGTATAAATATCCTGGATTCTTTGGATCTGCACATATATTGCTAACTGCACCTATCCCCAGCTCCTCGCCATAGATTTTTACTATCTCTTTATTTTTTATACAAAAGAGCTTTCCTGAACGAGTATTGCCATATATGGTACCATCGCTATCAGAAACAAGTCGCATTATATAAGCATCATTTAAGACATCTTCATCAATAAATGATAGATTCAAATCCTGGTCTAATACATATAATCCAGTGGTGGTACCAACAATAATATTGCCGTCTCCATCTTCAACAATAGTACGTATAGACGAAGTGTCTAATCCCTCATCATAGGAAAAATGTTTGGTCGAACCATCCTCGTATATCACCATTAAACCATTATCATTTGTGCCCACCCAAAGTCTCTTTTGGCTATCTTCAAATAGAGTATTTGCATTGGTCAAACCGGTTTTAGAATCCAGTCTTTCAAATGTAGTACCATCATAAAGGATTACACCACTATATCCACCTATCCAAATATATCCTTCATCGTCTGCTAAAATACAGTTTGCATCCGATGTGGGCATTCCAGAATTTGCATTATATAGCTTTGCCGCATAGCCAGAAGTATTTAACTGCTTTGAAGCAGCATAGCCTCCGCCATTTCTAGCCTTTGACAATTCCTTTCCATCAGCTGTCAGCCCTCCCGCCAGAACCAACATAGACATGGCAAATACGCCAATCTTACATAAAACCTTTTTCTTCATTACTCTCACCTAAAATAGTATTTTTACATACCAAAAGAAGGATGAAAATCTTCACCCTTCTGTAATTTAAATTTTATATATTTTTTCGTCCCCATTTTTTCCCCTTATTCTAATCGTTATATAGTGTAATTCTAGCACTTACAAGGGGCTCATTCAAACTTTTCACCATTTAATCACAATTATAATGGGGGTAAATTTTTAACTACTATTTTTTATCCAAAAAAACTAGGAAAAACGCACTTTTTTTGTGAATTCTAACCCGGTTTCATCACGTGATGCAATAATAAGAGGTCTTGTACCACGTATGTTCATAATATAATCCTGAGCCTTTGTGCGCTCTGTATCATCCATTCCCATAAATGGCTCATCCAAAACTATAAAATCTGCTGGAACAAAAAGCGCCCTGACTATCTCTACATAACGGCGCTCCACCTGATTTAGCTCACCAACTGGAATAGTGATTCTATCCTCTGGTAAAAACTTGGTAAGCTCCTCTATAGCTCTGCCTTTGCTAGCCCATCTATGAACCTTTTTTACATTCCAGATAGCATTCTTTTTAAGATTGAGCTCGCTGCCATCCTGCGATACATACGCACTCTGCAATGTAGGATATTTGTAATCTCCCATACGATGAACCTTTCCGCCATCAGGCTTTTCGGTTCCCATAAAAATCTTTAGTGCTGTAGTTTTGCCACTGCCCTTAGGGCCTACAAAGCCATAGCATCTTCCCCATTCGATTTCCGCATTTAAATCCTTTAGGACCTGCTTGCCATCATACGACTTGCAGATGTTCTCCAATATTATCGTCATGCCTTCTCCCCTTTACATCTATTATTCTTTGATTTTCAGAACCTCTGAACTTTAGTCGAAGATTCTTTTTTTCTTGAATAAATGGACCATCTACAAGGATATCAATTAAACCTAATATATCTTTTGTTTCTGCTGTACAAACCCTCTGGCCAACTGTTGTTAGCTGCTCCCAAGTATATCCTGTATACATCCAAATATTTTTCTGTGGATAAAGGTTTCTAACCTTCTTTAAAAAAGGAAGGAGAGCCTTTTGGTTTTCAGGCTCAAAAGGATCTCCACCTAATATTGTTAATCCATTTATATAATCTGGAGCCATCAAATCTATTATGTAATTCGCAGTGTCCTCTGTAAATGGCTTGCCATAACAAAAGTCCCAGGTCTCAGGCTGAAAGCAGCCCTTGCAATGATTTCTGCACCCAGAAACAAAAAGGCTTACTCTAACTCCTGTACCATTTGCAATATCACAATTTTTAATAGCTCCGTAATTCATAATTTATAAATGTAACACTCTCTCTTTAATTTCTTGAGTACGACCCTGATTCCAGAACTGAGTACCAATATAACCACAGGTTCTTCTGGCAACATTCATCTTGCTCTGATCACGGTTGCCACAATTTGGGCACTCCCATACTAATTTGTTGTCGTCCTCTTTTATTTCGATTTCGCCATCCCAGCCACAAACCTGGCAATAATCGCTTTTTGTATTGAGCTCGGCATATAAAATAGTGTCGTAAATATATTTTATTACCTGCATAACAGCCTCGATATTGTGGTTCATATTTGGAACCTCAACATAGCTGATGGCGCCTCCTGGTGAAAGGGCCTGGAAACGACTCTCAATTGAAATCTTGTCAAAGGCATTAATAGGCTCTGTAACGTGGATATGATATGAGTTTGTAATATATCCCTTGTCTGTTATGCCCTCGATGATTCCGAAACGATTCTGTAAGCATTTAGCGAATTTATAAGTAGTACTCTCAAGTGGTGTGCCATATAAAGAATAATCAATATTCTCAGCTTCCTTCCACTTTGTAGTGTACTCGTTTAGCTTTTCCATAATCTCAAGTCCAAGCTTTTCGCCCTCAGGCTCTGTGAGCTTCTTGCCATTTAATGCAAGAACACATTCCCATAATCCGGCGTAGCCAAGACTGATGGTGCTGTAGCCATCAAATAATAGTTTATCTATTACCTCGCCTTTTTTCAATCGTGCCAACGCACCATATTGCCAAAGGATAGGTGCCACATCTGAAGGTGTGCCAAGCAATCTCTCATGTCTGCAGCGTAATGCTCTATGGCAAAGATCCATTCTCTCATCAAAGATTTTCCAGAATGCATCCATATCACCGTGAGCAGAAAGTCCAATATCTACAAGGTTTACTGTAACTACACCCTGATTGAATCGGCCATAATATTTGTGCTTTCCAGGCTCGTAATTTCCTGCATTTGCAATATTTCCAATACCCTTGTCAGTGAATCTGTCTGGTGTAAGGAAGCTACGGCAACCCATGCATGTGAACACATCACCCTTGAGCTCCTTCATAATTTTTTCTGATATATAATCCGGTACCATTCTCTTAGCTGTGCACTTTGCAGCAAGCTCTGTTAAATAATAGTACTGGTCGTTGTCATGAATATTATCATCCTCCAAAACATAGATTAGTTTTGGGAATGCTGGTGTAATATAAATCCCCTGCTCGTTTTTTACTCCCTGATAGCGCTGTCGAAGTACCTCCTCGATAACGATAGCTAAATCTTTTTTCTCCGCTTCATTTTTAGCTTCATTTAGATACATGAATACAGTAACGAATGGTGCCTGACCATTAGTAGTCATCAATGTAACTACCTGATACTGAATTATCTGTACGCCACGATTTATATCTTCTCTAACTCTCTGCTCAACTATTCTCTGACGAGACTCAGCATCTAAAGATACCCCGCTCTTTTCGAGCTCCTCATCAAGCTCTCTAGCAAACTTTTCACGGCTAACCTGAACGAATGGAGCAAGATGTGCCAAGGAAATAGACTGACCACCGTACTGATTAGATGCAACCTGAGCAATAATCTGAGTGGCGATATTACATGCTGTAGAAAAAGTATGTGGCTTTTCAATAAGTGTGCCTGTAATAACTGTTCCGTTTTGAAGCATATCCTCAAGGTTTACTAAATCGCAATTGTGCATATGCTGCGCATAGTAATCCATGTCGTGGAAATGAATAATACCCTCGCGATGTGCGTCGATAATATCCTGTGGAAGAAGCAATCTCATACTTAAATCCTTTGAGACCTCTCCAGCCATATAATCTCTCTGTGTAGAATTAATAACGGGATTTTTATTAGAATTCTCCTGTTTTGCCTCTTCATTTTCGCATTCGATAAGACTAAGAATCTTATCATCTGTGGTGTTGTTCTGACGAACTAGAGCTCTTTTATAACGATAAGTAATATAGCAACGAGCTAAATCATAGGAACCGTGCTCCATAAGATCATGCTCTACCCTGTCCTGAACCTCTTCTACTGTAGAAGTTCTGTCTTTACTCTCGCAATATTTTGTAACCTGATCTGTTATCTGCTGAATTTCATTATCGCTTATACGTAACGCCTCGTCTACCTGACTGTTAGCACGTGATATTGCAGAATATATCTTGGTACTGTCAAAAGGCATTTCACAACCATTTCTTTTAATGATTCTCATTATGTCACCTCTTATGTCAAAATCATCAAATTCGTGCACTAAATTTGACCCTAAACTAATATAACAAGGTTTCAGCAATGCGTCAATATATAGTGCTGATTGTATTAAATTTACTACATATTGTGCCTTAAATGCTCAAAATAGCGTCTTCCAGCCAGCTTACATACTCCATCTCGCGTTTGATGGCATGATTCAAAATCAGATAATGACCGTAGTTATTATCAATAATTTTTTTGTTTGGAAAAACTTCTTTTAATCTTGAATTTAAATGCTCTAGCTTTTTCTTATGGAGATGACTTTGCTCATTTAAAAGCTCTTTTAATCTTGGATCTTTTTTATCTTTTATAAAATAAAGCTTTAAAACAAACTCATCTTTATTTATTGCCAGCTGATCCTCATAGGAATATTTCCAGCCCTCTAAACTCTTTGTTCCCTGTGGTGTAATTTTATAATAGGTTTTTTCTATTTTGTTTCCAAAATATCCAGTATTTGATTCTATATCACCATTGGCTACTAATCTTTTTAGCTCTAAATATATCTGACTATGTTTAACAGACCAGAATTCTCCGATTTCTGTTTCAAATTCTTTTTTTAAATCATACCCTGTCATAGGCTCATTTTCGATTAATCCTAGGAGTATGTATGGTAATAAATTCTTCTGTGCCATTAATAAACCCTCTCATTTAACTATTGACATGAATGTAAATCTAGTATAGCATAGTCACTGCAACATAAACATGTTAATAATTACATGTTTATAATTATCTTATCATTAATTTTTACTCCAATAGGTTAGAAAGAGGTATTTTATGGAAAAGAAAGTTTTTAAAGAATTATCAGACTTCATTGGAACACATTTTATCTATACTTATGACAATGGCTGGGAATATGAATGGTATTGCAAAAATGACCATGAATGTTGCTATAGAATTCACGGCGGAATGGTTAAAGGACGTTGGGTTACAGACCAAGAGATCAATCTTTTCAAGATTGCTGATGGCATCTACAAGGTAACTTGGACAGAGCCAACTGGCACTGACGTTGCACTTGACTTTATGCCAAACGAAGGAAAAATCAATGGTGTTATCTTCTTCCCTAAGTGGGTACACGAGCATCCTGAGATTACAGTATGCTACCAGAACAAGCACATTGATAAAATGCATGAAGCAAGAGAAAAATATGATACATATCCAAAATATGTAGTTCCAGAATTTGCCACAATCACATACATTGGCGATGCTGGTGAAAACAATGATGATGTCATCAACGAGACTCCATATGATGGTATGTGTGATGATATCAGAAATGGTAAATTCTATGACAGTGAATACCATCATGTTTCTAGAAAAGCTGAATAATCATAATAACAATGCCGTGACTTAATTGTCACGGCATCCTCCTTTTTAGCTGATATTTACCCTCAATTCGCTTTTTTATCGCCCTATCGGATAACATATTTGAATGATCACACTTTTTTACATATATACAAAAGATGATTGGTGTTTCCAAGCAATTCTCTTTTTTCAGAATGTGACATATACCAGTCTGAAAGCTTCTTAAAATCATCCTCTGAGATTGAAAAATCAGCCCTATGCTCAATTGGTTCGATAAGCCCATCTACACCAGTCGTCGTAATATACGTTACATTTTTAGTTTTAAATAGATCCTCAAATTCTGAAATATCATAACCGGTAAAGAGCTGTTCTTTAAAATGTCTCACCTTATTATCATTTGTGAAATTCTCTGCCTGTCCCAGAGACCAGTTCCCATAAAAGTAGTTAGAATACATAATTGCATATACGGATATAAATGCAAACATTATCACACCGCCAGGTTTGGTTACCCTGATAGCTTCATCGATTGCCTTATTAACTTCTTCTTTTTCATATAGGTGATATAGAGGACCAAATACAAGAGTGCTGTTAGTATAATTTAGTGGACACAAAAAGTGCGACACTTTTTTATATTATTTTTTCATAGGTGGTTTCCATGGCTTTGGTGTTAGTAATGTTGTTTTTCCAATGTCCGGTAAAACATCATAAATAGAGCATCCCATTTTTTCTTCAAAATACTCTTTAATTGAAAAAGCCACTTCCCAACCTTTAATATAACCTTCCATAATTCCATATCTTCTGGTGACATCAACGAATCTCTTTTCAAGAATTACAAATCCATAATCTACCGCAAGAGAGTCACAAAGC
>JAILKL010000120.1 GCA_024693775.1 Pseudobutyrivibrio sp. | reverse complement strand
CGGCGAGGCGAATGCCAGCTGAACATGGACGTGAATCTGGCATGGTATCAATTATCAAGTAATCCCCTTCGTTGTGCTTCTTAGGTGAAACGACCCATGAAGGCAAGCCTGTGTGTCGTACATGGTTGTAGAACCTTTTTATGTAACTAAAAGTGTCTGCTTTGTACGTACAGTCCCTTCGAATAGTAAAACGCGTAGAAGGACACCCATACATACGCGCTTTTACCCATTAAGATAATTTAAAAATTCTTCTCGAATTGTTTGTTCCAGGGTGGTATATAGGGGCCTCGGTATATGTTCAATGTGGGGGAGAACCGCAGGTATTTTTGATAATATAGCGGAATTGCGGGCGTGAATAGTAAATGATTATGATGTGGAATTATAGAAATAAAAAAAGCATCGCGTTTGCGATGCTTTTAGCAGTTCCTAGCGGAATCGAACCGCTGTTTTCGCCGTGAGAGGGCGACGTCTTAACCGCTTGACCAAGGAACCATATTTTGTGTCGCTAGATGTTTGCCTCAGCGACAAGACATATATTACTATGTGAAATCACTTTCGTCAAGCGAAAAAATAGAATTTTTAAGAATTCGCAATATTCAATCTTTATGGCGAATTTGAGTATTATTTCAGAACCAGTTCTTTACATGAATTTTATATAAATTATCCACAATAAAAGGCGAGAATCATTGCGGTTTTTGTGCAAAACTATTAATATTAATATATAAGAAGTAATTTGCGGGGTTTTTAATTTTTTAATGAGGGAGGTAAGCCTATGGCACAGGGTAATATGCTGGCAATGATACTAGCTGGTGGACGTGGAAGTCGTCTTCATGAGCTAACCAAAAAGGTTGCTAAGCCAGCAGTAGCCTATGGAGGAAAGTATCGTATAATCGATTTTCCGCTGAGCAATTGCGCGAATAGCGGAATCGATATTGTTGGAGTTTTGACTCAGTATGAGTCTGTGCTGCTGAATAGTTATGTTGCAGCAGGTGGTAGATGGGGACTTGATACAAAGGATAGTGGTGTCTTTGTACTGACACCTAGAGAGAAGGCTGATTGTGGCTTGGATGTATATAGAGGAACTGCAGACGCCATTTCTCAAAATATTGATTTTATTGATGCTTATGATCCAGAGTATCTACTGATTTTGTCTGGTGATCATATCTACAAAATGAATTATGACAAGATGTTGGCCTTTCATAAGGAAAGAGGAGCTGATGCCACTATTGCAGTGCGCGGAGTTCCTATGAAGGAGGCTAGTCGTTTTGGAATTATGAATACCAATGATGATCGAAGAATTATTGAATTTGAGGAAAAGCCTGCAAATCCAAAGAGCAATTTGGCATCTATGGGTATTTATATTTTCAATTGGAAGACAATGAGAAAGATGCTTCAGGAGGATATGAAAAATCCGGAGTCTAGTCACGATTTTGGAAATGATATCATTCCAAGGATGCTAGCGGATGGAAAGGATTTGTACGCCTACGAATTTAGTGGATATTGGAAGGATGTTGGAACTATCGATTCTCTCTGGGAAGCCAATATGGATCTTTTAGATGATAACAATGAGCTAAATCTGGATGATACATCATGGAAAGTTTACACAGAGGATTCAGGAATTGTCCCTCAGTATATTGCAGAGTCTGCAAAGGTGGACTGCGCATATATCAATCAAGGGGCTGCGATTGGTGGAGAGGTTAGCAAATCTGTTATCTTTACCAATGTAAAAATTGCTCCAGGTGCAAAGGTTGTGGATTCAGTGCTGATGCCTGGTGTAGTTGTGGAAGAGGGTGCTGTGGTTACACGAGCACTTGTGGCCGAGAATATCAGAATAGGAAAGAATGCAAAGGTGGGAGACAAGAAGAGTGAGGAAATCCTTCTGGTAGCAAAAAATGTAAAGGGGGAGGATAAAGATGGCAAATAAAGCGTTTGGTGTTATTAACTCTGCAGCTAATTATATCCGCGTAGAAGGCCTTCATGATTATCGTCCAATCGGAGCCTTTTCATTTCTTGGAAGATTTAGAGTTATCGATTTTCCTATTTCTAATATGAGTAATAGCGGATTAAATCGAATTCATGTTTATTTGAATAGTAGACCACGCTCTATCGTGGAGCATATTGGTAGTGGACGTCATTATAATGTCAATTCAAAAAGAGGAAATATCCAGCTTTTATTTACACAAAAAAATGGTGCTAGCTCCATTTACAATACGGATATTAATGCTTATTTGGAAAACCTAGAGCAGATAGAGCGTATGCCTCAGGATTACGTGATTATAGCTCCTAGCTATATGGTTTATAAGCAAGATTTTCAGGCTCTTTTAGACGAGCATGTGGCGTCCGGAACAGATATTACTTTACTTTATCACAAGGTAGACCAGGCAAAGGATTATTACAGGGCATGTAATGTGGTAAAGCTAAATAAGCAAAAGGGCGTACAGTCGCTAGAGAGAAACATGGGTACTGCCAAAGAAAAGGATATCAGCATGGATACCTATGTTATGTCAAAGGAGATTTTCATTGACCTAATAAAGAAGGCCAAGAAGGAATCCTCAGGATATTCTATGGCTGACATGATTGCACTTTCTGTAGATGAGCTGGATATTAGAGGCTATCAGCATAAAGGATATTTTGCAGCTATTACCAGTCTGGATGACTATTATAGAGCAAATCTTGAGCTTTTAGATTACCAGACAGCCATGGACTTCTTTAAGGCTGAGTGGCCTTTTTACACAAAGACCACAGATGCATGTCCTACCAAGTATTACCACAATTCAAATGTGGTAAATTCCATGGTATGTAATGCCTGCGAAATCGAGGGTACTGTGGAAAATTCTATTATCGGACGTAATGTACATATAGGTAAAGGTGCAGTGGTAAAGAACTCTATCGTTCTTTCCTATGCAGATATAGGTGATGATGCTTATATCGAAAATGCGGTAATTGATAAATGGGCCGAGATTAAAAATATTAAGAAGGTAGTTTCAGAATCTGGAACACCGGCTTATATAAAGAGAAGAGATAAGATTTAAAAGAAATGAGCTGTAGATTAATTCTACAGCTCATATTTTGATTTCTTTTTATTAATTTCATTCATGTAGCCTGCAGTAATAATGCCGGTTGGCAGTGCAATGATGGCCACACCAACCAGAGCAGATACCATGGTAATCATTCGACCAATCGGTGTTATAGGAGAGATGTCTCCATATCCGATGGTGGTAATGGAAATGGTAGCCCAATATAGTGCATCAAAGAAGGAGTTAAACAAATTCGGTTCCAGCTGGAAGATGAGCATGGCTGAAACAAAGATATACACCACAATCAAAATCAGCACAGCCATCAGCTGCTTTCTAACCTTTCTTACCACATTACTGATAATTATCATTGTCTTTGAATATCTGGCCAGTTTGAATACTCTAAAGAATCTAAACAGTCTCAGTAAATCCAATGTGGAGGTTAGCGGAGTGAATAGGTATATTACGGGCAGTATTGATAAAAAATCAAATATTGCAAGAGGGGTAAGCATATAGGCTATGTAGGCTTTGTAGCTTTTGAAACCCATCTTGTAGTCTGCAGTATAGATTCTTGCAAAGTAGTCTATTAAGAAAATTATACTGGTGGTAATCTCTATCCACTTTGTATATATGTTTTCAGTTTTCATTGTCAGAGGTACCATGCTGACGATAATTGTGGTGGTCATTAGCATATCATAGGATTTGCTGGAATAATCACCTACGCTGGATACCTCTATGACTTCATAGATTCGCTTTTTGAAATCGTACATATTATCACCTAGAAATTCCCTTTAATAAACGCCATGACGCCTAGTACTATTAGTATTACGGTTACAATTCTGCATAAGGAAACAAATATGGCTGCATTGATTTCTTTGTAATTTTTGTGCTCACCACTGTCATCTATTATGGTGTGAAAAGTCTCAATCTTCTTTTTCATAGCAATGTCCTCATGGTTGAAAGTTCATAGCCTAATCCTAGCATTAAACTGTGAAAAAATAGTTATATAATTATTACCATATTATATAGAAGAAAAGGATTTGGTTAGTTAAAACTTACTCGCCTTTTTGAGTACAATGTGGTAAAGTATATGCTGTGATTTATAAAAATCGAGAGAAAGGCTAAATGGAGGATTATTATGTTACCAGAGCAAACAATAGAATTTAGATATGATACACAGCTTCTAATCGAAGGAGAGGATCTTGACGAGGATGAGATCAACGATTACATCATCGAGCATTTCGTAGGCGATAGCTTACTTGCAGTAGGTGATGAGGAGCTTATCAAGATTCACTATCATACAAATGAGCCATGGAAGGTATTAGAGTACTGCAGAACTCTTGGCGAGATCTACGATATCGTTGTTGAAGATATGGATAGACAGGCTAGAGGATTACAGGGATAGGATTTATACTAAATGACTAATAATACATTTGTATTAAGAGGAGGCATTGCCTTCTCTGAGGATAAAAATAGAATTACAACATACTACCGTGGATATCTTGTATGTGTGGATGGAGTGTGCAAAGGTGCATTCCCAGAGCTTCCAGAGCAGTACAAGGATCTCACACTATACGATTATGGTGAGAGACTTATTATCCCAGGTATGACAGATTTGCATGTTCATGCACCACAGTATACCTTCCGTGGTATCGGAATGGATGAGGAGCTTTTAGAGTGGCTCTCTACATACACATTTCCAGAAGAGGCAAAGTACGCTAACAAGGAATATGCAAAAAAGGCTTACGAGTATTTCACTGAGGATTTACGTAGATGCTTCACTACACGTGGTGTAGTTTTTGGTACACTTCACAACGAGGCTACTATCGAGTTGATGGATCAGCTCGATGAGACTGGTTTGGTTACCTATGTCGGAAAGGTCAACATGGACCGAAACGGTGGAGAAAATCTTCAGGAGGCTGATGCAGCTACATCCCTCGAGGCTACTAGAGAATGGCTTTCTGCAATTGAGGGACGCTACAAGAATACCATGCCTATTCTTACACCTAGATTTATCCCATCATGCTCAGATGACCTTATGAAAGGCCTCGGAGAGCTGGCAAAGGAAAAGCACCTTAGAATCCAGTCACATCTTTCAGAAAACAAATCTGAGGTTGCATGGGTAAAGGAGCTGGTTCCAGAGTCTACCTGCTACGCAAATGCGTATGAGTTATTTGATACTATGGGCACAGCTGAACAGCCTACTATCATGGCGCACTGTGTTCATTCAGATGAAAAGGAAATAGAGATTCTCAAGAAGCACGGAGCATACATTGCTCACTGTGCAGATTCCAATATGAATCTTACATCAGGTATTGCACCTATCAGAAAATTCTTGGATGCAGGCATCCATGTAGGTCTTGGTACAGATGTGGCAGCTGGTTCTTCTATGAATATGATCAAGACCATGCTTATCACATTACAGGCATCAAAGATGTACTACAGACTAGTTGACACAGACGTAAAGCCACTTACCTTTGAGGAGGTATTCTATCTTGCCACAGAGGGAGGCGGCAGCTACTTTGGAAAGGTTGGTTCCTTCAAGGAGGGATACGATTTTGATGCGGTAGTCATTGACGACAGCAAGATGTTCTCAATGAGAGATATGTCCATTAGAGAGAGAATTGAGCGAATGTGTTACAACGATGCTGATGCAATAATTAAAGACAAATTTGTCAAAGGCAAGAAAATATATACAAGAATGGAGTAGTCGAAAGACTACTCTTTTTTTAATGTCATTGACATAGAAAAGTCATAATTTTTTCGCATATTTGTAGTAAGTTTATATTCAATTCAGGTGATTTGTATATGCGTATGGAACAACTGCCGAAGTCAAGGCTAGGGGGATATACACATTGCACAATCTGTATATTATATTTTTGGGCAAAAAGTCTAAAATAAGGGACATGAAATTAAAGAAGGAGGTGTTTTCTTGACTTTAGCAGAAAAGCTTGTAGAAGAGCTAAATTGCGAAACAGTCTTCACCATTCATTTAGGCGGTCTAGATATCCCTATATTGGAATCGGTTGTTGTAACTTGGATTGTAATGGGTGTTCTTATCCTATTAGCCATTTTTTTGACTACTGGACTGAGGACACAAAACATTAGTAAAAAGCAGGCATTTGCTGAGCTTGTTTATGAAAAGCTTACAGGCATTGTCGGCGGAACATTAGGCGAAGAAGGTAAGGCCTATACAGGATACCTTACTACAGTTCTTTTGTTTATTGGTCTTTCCAATGTTATTGGATTGTTTGGCTTTAAGTCACCAACTAAAGATTTAAATGTGACTGCAGCATTGGCCATTATGAGTATCGTATTGATCGAAGCAGCAGGCATTTATCACAAGGGAGCAAAGAAATGGCTTCATTCATTTATTGAGCCAGTTCCAATCGTAACACCATTTAACATTTTGGATGTATTCACAAGACCATTGTCATTGTGTATGCGACTTTTTGGTAACGTACTTGGTGCATTCGTTATTATGGAGCTTCTTAAAATCGTTGTTCCACCAGTTATTCCTGCAGTATTCTCATTATATTTCGATATTTTCGATGGATTACTTCAGGCATATGTATTCGTATTCTTAACTTCTTTATATTTAAAGGAAGCTATCGAATAAAATTTAATATTAGAAAATTAGTTATTAGTTATTTTTAAGTAATGAACCCATAGGAGGAAAAAATTTATGAACACACTTATTGCAGTTGGAGCAGGTATCGCCGTTGTAACAGGTCTTGGAGCAGGTATTGGTATCGGTATTGCTACAGGTAAAGCTTGCGAAGGTATTGCGCGTCAGCCAGAAGCAGAAGGAAAGATTCAGAAGAACCTTATTTTAGGTTGTGCCCTTGCAGAGGCAACAGCTATTTATGGTTTCGTTATCGCCCTTATGATTATGTTCGTATTACAGTAAATCGATTATTTATAAGGATTATTTAAGGATAGGTATAAAATATGATTAACATTTCATTTTGGAATATTCTTTGGACAGTATTTAACCTTCTTATCCTTTTTATTGCCTTCAAGCATTTCTTCTTCAAGCCTATTGCAAACATAATTGCAAAGCGCCAGGAAGAGGCAAATGAGGTTTACGGTAAGGCTGAGGCTAAGGAGAACGAAGCTAATGAGCTTGCAAAGCAGTACGAAGAGAAGTTAGCTTCTGCTGAGACAGAGAAAAAGCAGATTATTTCAGACGCTAGAAAGAGCGCTGATGGTCAGTATCAGCAGATCGTTGCTGATGCAAAAGCAAATGCTAAGGATATCCGTGACAAGGCAATCGCAGATGCAGAGGGCGAGAAGAAAGAAATCATTGCCAGTGCAAAGAAAGAGATTGCTGATATGGTAGTTAATGCAACCACAAAGGTTGTAGGTAGCAAGACAGGGGCTGAAGTTGACAGCGAACTGTTTAACGAATTTTTAGGTAAAGCAGGTGAATAAAAGTGACAGAGAAGTCTATTAGTTATGCCCGTGATCTTCATAGCGTAGCCAATGCTGAGGCACTATTACAGTCTGCCGCTTCTATACTAGAGGCTGTACCAGCTATCGGACAGGAACTTGCGGATCCTACAGTTGCCATTGCTAAAAAGCATGTGGTAATCGAAAGAATTTTTCCACAGGATATTCGTAATTTCCTTAAGCTACTATGCGATAACGGGGATTTTGATGAATTCAATAATATTGTAGCTGCATACAAGGAGTCTATTCAGAAGAAGACTGATAAGATCGAGAGCGCAAAGCTTCGCTTTGTTACAGCTCCTACAGATGAGCAGCTTGATGGAATTAAAAAGTTCATAAAGAAAGAATTTAATATTGATGATATTACTATTGATATGGAGCAGGATGACTCACTTAAGAGTGGTTTCATTCTTTCTGTTGGCACAAAGGAATATGACTGGAGTGAGCAGGGACGTATCAATCAGTTAACAGCAAAGATTAATGCTAGTGTTGGTGCTTCACAGGTAGAAAAGGACGTTTTATCTATCTTAAAGGCCAGCATCGATGATTTCGAGCTAGAGGTTAAGGATAAAGAGGTTGGTATCGTTAACTGGGTTGGTGATGGTATCGCCAATGTTGATGGTATTGACCATGCCTTCTACGGAGAAATCGTTATCTTTGATTGTGGTGTAAAGGGTATGGTACAGGATGTACGTCGTGATGAAATCGGTGTTATCTTGTTCGGCCGTGACACAGAAATCAAAGAAGGTTCTAAGGTAGTTCGTACTGGTAAGATGGCAGGTCTTCCAGTAGGCAGCGGCTTCCTTGGAAGAATCGTAGATTCACTAGGTTCTCCACTTGATGGAAAGGGTGAAATCGCAGCTGATGATTTCAGACCAGTTGAGTGCCCAGCTCCTAGTATCGTAGATAGAAAGTCAGTTAGTGTTCCTATGGAAACAGGTCTTCTTTCTATCGATTCAATGTTCCCTATCGGCCGTGGTCAGCGTGAGCTTATCATTGGTGATAGACAGACAGGTAAGACATCTATCGCAACTGATACAATTATCAATCAGAAGGGCAAGGATGTTATTTGCGTTTACGTTGCCATCGGTCAGAAGGCTTCAACAATCGCAAAGCTTGTTAACCAGTTAAAAGACAACGGTGCAATGGATTATACAATCATTGTCAGTGCTACAGCATCTGACCCAGCACCACTTCAGTACATTGCTCCTTATGCAGGTACAGCGCTTGCTGAGTACTTTATGTATCAGGGCAAAGATGTACTTATCATTTATGATGATTTATCAAAGCACGCTGTTGCATACCGTGCTATTTCATTATTGCTTGAGCGTTCTCCAGGACGTGAGGCATATCCAGGTGATGTATTCTACCTTCACTCAAGACTTCTTGAGCGTTCAGCTAGAATTACAGACGAAGCAGGTGGCGGTTCTATTACAGCCTTACCTATCATTGAGACACAGGCAGGTGATCTTTCAGCTTATATCCCTACCAACGTTATCTCAATTACAGATGGTCAGATTTTCCTTGAGTCTGAGCTTTTCAACGCAGGTCAGCGTCCAGCGGTTAACGTAGGACTTTCTGTATCACGTGTTGGTGGTGCTGCACAGACAAAGGCAATGAAGAAGGCTGCAGGTTCTATCCGTATCGACCTTGCACAGTATCGTGAGATGGAAGTCTTCACACAGTTCTCATCAGATCTTGATGATGCAACAAAGAAGCAGTTAGCTCATGGTCGTGCACTTATGGAATTATTAAAGCAGCCACTTAACAGACCATTCTCAATGGCAGAGCAGGTTATCATCCTTGTTTCAGCAAATGCTCATATCTTCAGTGATCTTGATATTGCAGATATCAAGAAATTCAGAGCAGATATGCTTAGCTTCTTTGCTGCAGAGCATGGAGATATCATTAGTCAGTTAGACTCTTCAAAGGATCTTACTGATGACTTAAAGGCTGCCATTATTGAAGCAGCTACTGAATTCAAGAAAAATCAGGAGTAAAACATGGCAAGTACAAAGGAAATCCAGAATAGAATAAATAGTATTCAGGATACCATGAAGATTACTCGAGCCATGTATATGATGTCTTCAATGAAGCTTCGTAAGGCTAAAACTAAATTAGCTGAAACAGAAGATTATTTCACTGAAGTACAGAAACAGCTTGCTGAAAACCTTGCACATTTTCCGGATGTAAGACACATCTATTTTGATAATAGACCAGAGGATGCGCAGGAAACAGTTAAGAAACGTGGTTTCGTAGTATTCACAGGTGATAAAGGTATGGCCGGTGCTTATAACCACAATGCCATTAAGTTGACATTAGAGCGTATAAGCAATTTATCAAGTGATGAATATCAGTTATTCGTCATTGGAGAGGTTGGTCGTGCATTCTTCACCAGCAATGGATATAACGTAGATGAGAAATTCAGATACTCATCTAATAATCCATCAATGCATCGCGCTAGAATTATTTCAGAATACCTGATTGATTTGTATAACAAGGGTGAGTTGGACAGGATCGATGTTATTTATACAAAGATGCTCAATTCTGTAACAGAGGAAACCTGCGTAGAGCGTTTACTTCCTCTAAAGACTCACAAATTCCTGAAGGAAAAGGCAGAAGAAATCGCTGCTGATACTGAGGGTACCTCAAAGGCCGCAACAGAGTTGAAAGAAGGCGTAAAGCACGTACATTCAATCAACTCATATGAGTTTGAGGCTATTCAAAATATGGGAGACGCATGGGTCCCATTTTATCCTTCAGTAAAATCCGTATTGGAAACGCTTGTGCATCATCACTTCACAGGCTTTATCTACGGAGCTTTAGTAGAGTGTTCAGCTAGTGAGGAAAATGCCAGAATGATGGCGATGCAATCTGCAACCGACAATGCAGAAGCTATTCTTCGTGAGTTATCTATTGAATACAATAGAGTGCGTCAGGCAGCTATTACACAAGAGATTACAGAGGTAATTGGCGGAGCAAAAGCACTTAAGAAAAAGAAAAAGGTGAGGTAAATATGTCAGAGTTAAAAGGAAAAATCGTCCAGGTTTCCGGACCTGTAGTCGATGTAGAATTTAAGGATAATGACCTACCTGCCATTAGAGATGCCCTATACGTTATGGTTGGGGATGATAAGCGAGTAATGGAGGTCAGCCAGCACATCGGACTCGGTGTAGTTAGATGTATCATGTTGGCTCCTTCAGAAGGACTATGCAAAGATATGGAAGTCGTTGCAACAGGTACAGGTATCTCTGTTCCTGTAGGTGAGCAGACACTAGGTCGTCTATTCAATGTATTAGGTGATACATTGGATGATGGTAAAAAGCTCGATGACGGTGAGCATTGGAGCATTCATAGAGAGCCACCTACATTTGAGGATCAGAGCCCTGTAGTTGAGATGCTTGAGACTGGTATCAAGGTTATCGATCTTCTTGCCCCTTACGCTAAAGGTGGTAAGGTCGGTCTATTCGGTGGTGCCGGTGTAGGTAAGACAGTTCTTATTCAGGAGCTTATCCACAATATCGCAACAGAAAGTGGTGGATATTCAATCTTTACTGGTGTAGGAGAGCGTTCTCGTGAGGGTAACGATCTTTGGACAGAAATGGCAGAATCAGGAGTTCTTGACAAAACAGCCCTAGTGTTTGGTCAGATGAACGAACCACCTGGAGCACGTATGCGTGTAGCCGAGACAGGACTTACAATGGCTGAATACTTCCGTGATGTTAAAAATCAGGATGTACTTCTTTTCATTGATAACATTTTCCGTTTCGTACAGGCTGGTTCAGAGGTATCAGCTCTTCTTGGTCGTATGCCTTCAGCCGTTGGTTACCAGCCAACACTTGCAAACGATTTAGGTGAGCTTCAGGAGCGTATCGCTTCTACTAAAAACGGTTCAATCACATCAGTTCAGGCCGTATACGTACCTGCTGATGATTTAACAGATCCAGCTCCAGCAACAACATTCTCTCACTTGGATGCAACAACAGTTCTTTCACGTAAGATTGTTGAGCAGGGTATTTACCCAGCCGTAGACCCACTTGAGTCTACATCACGTATCCTTGAGCCAGACGTAGTTGGTGAGGAGCACTACAGCGTAGCACGTGGTGTTCAGGAGATTCTCCAGAAATACAAAGAATTACAGGATATCATCGCTATCCTCGGTATGGAAGAGCTTTCAGACGAGGATAAAATCACTGTATATCGTGCACGTAAAGTACAGAGATTCCTTTCACAGCCATTCTCAGTTGCTGAGAACTTCACAGGCGTAAAGGGACAGTTCGTATCAATCGAAGATACAATCAAGGGATTCAAGGCTATCTTAGATGGTGAGATGGACGAATATCCTGAGGCAGCATTCTTCAACGTTGGAACAATCGAAGATGTAAAGACAAAGGCAGCAACCCTTGCAAAGGAGTAGCTTATGGCATCATTATTTAATTTAAAAATAATAGCCTGTGATGGTGTCTTTTACGATGGAGATTGCGAATCATTAATATTTCCAGCCTTGGATGGAGAGATGGCAATCATGAATCATCACGAAACCTTTACTGGTGTTGTAGACATCGGAAACATCCGATTCAAAAAGCCTGACGGTGAATGGCAATACGCAGTAATCGCAGATGGACTTATCACAGTTTATCCAGATGGTTCCGTAAAGGTTGTAACATACTCTTGCGAACGTCCAGAGGACATTGATACATTCCGTGCACAAGAAGCACTTGAACGTGCTCAGGAGCAGTTGCAGCAGAAACAAAGTAGAGTAGAATACGAAATTTCTAACGCAAACATAGCACGAGCAATGGCCAGACTAAAGGGTGCACATTACAGCAAATAACCCAAAAACAAAAAGAGCTTCCAAAATCGGAGGCTCTTTTTTTTATGTAGTCCCCCTCCTGCCGCCGCCCCTGCCTCCTGGTTCTGACGGTCTCAAAAACAATTCGAGAAGAATTATGAATTATCTTAATGGGCAAAATCGAGTATGTGCAGGTGTACTTCTGCCGCGTTTTACTATTCGAAAGGACTGTACGCATTAAGCAGACATTTATAGTTATTCTCTAGAATTTTCAACAAGGTATGTCCCACACAGGCTCTTTCATTGGTCGTGTAGCACAAGAAGCAAGACGAATTAAATTACTTAGCCAACTGGCACCATGCCAGATTCACGTCCATGTTCAGCTGGCATTTGCCTCGCCGTCCATGGCTCGGCATGCCAGTTGGCTATGTAATTCACTTCTGTGCTTCTAGAGCTCCACTTAAAATCAAGAGCCTGTGTGGGACATACCTTGTTGAAGTTTCTTGATATAGATTGAGAATGTCTGCTTAGTACGAACAGTCCTGCCAGAATTGTAAAACCGTCAGAAGAACAACTGTGTATAGACTTGCTCGATTGCCCATTTAGATAATTCTAATTCTTTGAGAGTTTTTGAGACCGTCAGAGCCAGGGGGCAGGGGCGGCGGCAGGAGGGCAATAAAAAACCACCGGACGAGCCGGTGGTTTTGGTTATCTGCGTACGTAAACGGGAAGTCCGTTTTTGTAGGTGAGGTCGGGTTCGCCGAGGACGAGAGGCTGTAGGTAGTCGAGCATTTCCTGGGTTATCCAATTGTGGGATTCGTTGATCCAGTTTTGTGGGACTTCCTTGGCTTCGTTGGCGATGTCGTGGATGTGTGCGTAGCTGTATTCTACGGTGTATGGTGCGTTGCTGGTACGTTTTAGGATGACCATGGCACCTGTTACACCTTGTTCTGCGAAGGCTACACCATGACGACCTTGCTCTACGGATTCGTTTTGGTCGGTTAGGCTGGCGCAATGTGCGGCTGCACGTTGGAGTACGTTTACTTCTATTGAACGTACCTTTACGCCGAGACGATCCTTGACTAGGTATTCGAGAGTTTTGCCTGCACCTGAAAGCTGTGCGTGTCCGAAGTTGTCTAGGGTGCCTGTGGATGCTGAAATGTATTTTCCAGCGGCGTCTCGGATGCCTTCAGATACGGCTACAACTATGTTTGTCTTTTCTTTTAGAAGACGAGATAGGTCTGCTATGAAGAGCTCTGTGTTGAATGGTGTCTCTGGTAGGTAAATGAGGTCTGGTCCACAGCAGTATTCATTTCTTGCAAGAGATGTGGCTGCTGTAAGCCAGCCTGCGTCACGTCCCATTACCTCGATGATTGTGACACTAGGTGAGTTGTATATAAGGGCATCATAAATGACTTCCATTGTGGTGGTGGCAATGTATTTTGCTGCAGAGCCAAAACCTGGTGTGTGGTCAGTTATGCATAAATCGTTGTCGATTGTTTTTGGGATGCCTATAAAGCGAATGTGTGAGTCTATGGATTTAGCGTAAGCTGAGAGCTTGTCTACTGTGTCCATGGAGTCGTTTCCACCGATATAGAAAAATGCATCAATATTATATTTAGAAAACTGTTGGAATAATGTATTATATACAGGGTCGCCGGAATCAGCACTAGGAAGCTTGAAGCGACATGAGCCAAGATACATGGCTGGAGTTGTTTTTAGTTTCTGTAGAAATGTAGAATCAGAATTTGCAATTTCTGATAAATCAATGATATTATCATCCTTGATTCCTAGGATGCCGTTGATGGAGCCATATATTTTATCGTAATTAGAACGAAGAGCTCCCTCGATGACGCCAGCGAGACTGGCATTAATTGCCACAGTAGGTCCGCCTGACTGTGCGACGATTACATTGCCCATTTTTTATCCTCCCGATAGATAATTACTTTTAAGCTACTAAGCTATATTTTAACATAAGGAGCGGGTTTATGAATACTTTTTTGTATACAATTTTGGATTTTATTAACGATTCTCATACCTATTTTTTATCTTTGAATGATGCCTATGAGGCAAACTTCTCTGATAAGGAATTGCACTTTTTGATTATCGGATGTGTTGGCATGCTGATGATTTTTTTGATTCATCCACTTTTTACATTGCTTGCAAAGACAAATCATGTTTTGGTTATTAGCTGGATATACGTATTTACGTTAATTTTGCTGTTGACCTTTGCTATAGAGATAGAGCAAAAGATTACCGGGGCTGGAATAATGGATTTTGATGATATAGTATTTGGCGTCTGGGGATTTATGGCGATGTTCTTGGTATTTGCCCTGATTCGCGGTATTATATTAGGTATCTACCATTTGATTAGAAGAAGATAGTTTTAGAAAGTTTTTTTTATGGAAGAAATAAGATTTGATTTAATGTCTGATAGTGAACGTCAGGCTTTTATAGAAAAGAGTATTAGAAAGAAGTTTCATAAGTCTCTGTTTTCCCCATTTGCGCGAGCCTGCAAGGAATATCAGATGATTCAGGAGGGAGACCATATTGCGGTTTGCATTTCTGGTGGAAAGGATTCCATGCTTATGGCAAAGCTTTTCCAGGAGATTCAAAAGCATAAAAAGGTTAATTTTGAATTGACCTTTTTAGTTATGGATCCAGGCTACATTGATACTAATAGACAGCTTATTGAGGACAATGCACGTGTTATGGGCATTCCTATTACTGTTTATGAGAGCGATATTTTTAATGCCGTTGATACTGTGGAAAAGAATCCATGCTATCTCTGTGCAAGAATGCGTCGTGGACATCTGTATGCAAAGGCAAAGGAATTGGGCTGCAATAAAATAGCTCTTGGTCATCATTATGATGATGTTATTGAGACCATTTTAATGGGCATGTTGTATGGGGCTCAGGTGCAGACTATGATGCCAAAGCTTCATTCTACAAACTTTGAGGGCATGGAGCTTATTCGACCTATGTATCTCATTCGTCAGGATGATATTATCGCTTGGGGAAAATACAATGGTCTTAGATTCCTTCAGTGCGCATGTCATTTTACAGAGCATTGTGACACCATTAGAGAAGACGGCTCATCAGAATCAAAGAGATTAGAGATTAGAAATCTTATTGCGGAGCTTAAAAAGATAAATCCATATGTGGAATCCAATATTTTCCGCAGTGTGGAAAACGTAAATCTAGCCACAGTTATTGCTTACAAGCAGGACGGTGTCAGACATCATTTCCTTGATACTTATGACGAGCAGTAAGCCTTTAGGAGGTTTTATGGTACAGGAAAATCTTTTGGCAAAATATAACGAGCTACAGCTATATTTGAAAAAGCTTTCAAAGGTGGCGGTGGCATTTTCAGGTGGAGTTGACTCCACCTTTTTGCTATATGCTGCAAAGGAGGCATTGGGTCCACAGGCGATGGCTATCACAGTTTCTATGGGGGCAGTTCCGCAGGCAGAGCTTGAGGAGGCAAAAGCCTATTGTCAAAAACTAGGTATTTCTCATGAAATCAGAGTGCTTGATGAAATGGATATACCAGAGTTTTCAAAAAATCCAAAGGATAGATGCTATCATTGTAAAAAGGCATTGTTTACTGAAATGCTTTCAGTGGCAAAGTCTTTTGGTATAGAGAATTTGATAGAGGGAGCCAACAAGGATGATGAGGGTGACTATCGTCCAGGCATGAAGGCAGTGGAGGAGCTACAGGTAAAAAGTCCACTTAGAGAGCTGGGCTTCACAAAGGATGAAATCCGCATTCTTTCAAAGAAATTTGGTGTCCCTACATATAACAAACCAAGCTTTGCATGTCTTGCAAGTAGAGTGCCTTACGGTGAAAAAATCACAAAAGAAAAATTATCTATGGTGGAAAACGCAGAGAAGTTTTTAAGGGAATTGGGATTTGTTCAATATAGAGTAAGACTTCATGAGGGAAAGGCCGATGGAGCACTGATGGCACGTATAGAGCTTCTAGAAAGTGACATACCTAAGCTTTTGAAAGATGAAATTAGAATAAAAGTGAATAATAGGCTGAAACAGCTGGGATTTTCCTATGTAACGATAGATATCCAGGGCTTTCGCTCTGGCAGTATGAACGAAGTCCTGGATAAAAAGTAAGCTATATGACGTTTAGTAAGAGCCTGTCGTAATCTCTATCCTCTAAAAGATGGAGCACGCGACGGGCTTTTGAATATTGTGTGCGACTGATAGAAATGACACATACCTGATTGGCTCCGTTGTAGGAGCGACGTCTAAAGAAAGGAATCCTGTGCCATGACTTGGAAAAAGGAACTGATTCCTGTAATAACAAATTAGAAGTATGATTTGAAACAATTCTATTGGTGGTTTCGCACAAAACCACATCCCTGTTTACATGCTTTGAAAGCTTGGGTTTTTTCTTCATAACTAATCTTTAAAACCTTCCAATACTAATCAATTAAATGTACATCTAGATTTTTTCCCAATGAATCTGCCACCTTTACCAAAAAATCCAAGGATGGGTTATATTTTCCGCTCTCCATCCGGGAGATATTGGATTTTTTGGTACCAACCAAGTCGGCCAAAGATTCCTGAGTCATATTAAGTTGGTGGCGAGTGTCTCGAAGCTCCTGCGCGACGGAATGCCTAGCCGCCATAGCTTGGGGCGTGACAACTCCATCTACATAGCGATCCTTCATGACAACACCTCTTGCTTATAAGTTATCATATATGATAACAGACCTCAACATAATTCACAACATCTACATAAAAACATCCGAAGCCTTAGCCCTTTTTTAAATGAGGGGAATGTACTATAATGGTAGGGACTGTAAAATAAGCAAGAAATGAGGTAGTTTTTATGTATGATTTGACTGGAAAAACAATTATGGAAATAAAAGAATATGTTAATTCACTCAGCAATGAGGAGTTAGATAAGTTTATAGAAGAAGTGGACTTCGAGGAGTTCGATTTTGATTTGGATGCCATGGACTTACTTAATGGATCCAGATTATATGATTATTTGCAGTATGCTCACAAGGGCGAGGCTACAATCACTTTTGACTAAAATTAATCATTTGGAGGGAACCATATGAATTCGAAACAGAAAACCAGAACAGTATTACTTGTATTACTTCTTGCAGTTTGTGTTGTAGGTGGCGTTTTCGGTATCAGCTACTATAAGGGAGAGGTTTCCTTCCCGTGGGATGTTACAACAGCTTCAGTTGACGAAGAGAAGGCAACTGCAGATGCTGAAAAATCTCAGCAAAAAGAAGCTAATGTAGAGGTTAAAAAAGAAGAGCCAAAGGAAACTGAGACACAAGGCAGTGTCAAGGAGGATGCGGCTAAGGTAGACAAGTCTGTAAAGGAAAATGCTATTGCAAAGCCGGATGTTATCGAAAAAGCTCAGGCTACAGAGGATACCTTGACAGGCAATAAATTAGACTACTATGGTCAGCTATCAGTACAGGATGGAGCTCTTGTAGGTAGCGAGGGGCAGTCAGCCAGATTAGTGGGAGTTAGTTCTCATGGCATGAGCTGGTTCCCAGAGTTTGCCTCTGCAGATTCTATAAAGTCATTGAGAGATGACTGGGGTATCAATGTATTTAGACTGGCTATGTACACAAGCGATTATGATGGCTATTGCGTAGGCAGTGCTGACAATCAGGAAAAGCTTAAAGAAGAAATAGATGATGCTGTCAATGCAGCCACTGAAAATGATATGTACATCATTATTGACTGGCATACTCTAAACGATGCAAATCCTAATGAGTACAAGTCAGACGCTATTCAGTTCTTTGGCGAGATGGTTCGCAAATACAAGGATAACGAAAATGTTATCTATGAGATTTGTAATGAGCCAAATGGTGATACCACATGGGCTGACGTAAAGGATTATGCTAATGAGGTTATCCCTGTTATTAGAAACGTGGATGAGGACGCAGTTATTTTGGTAGGTACACCAAATTATTGCAGCGACCTAGCATCTGTAGTGGATGATCCGCTGGATTTTGATAACATTATGTACACTTTCCATTTCTATGCTGGTACACACAAGTCTAGCTATAGAAATGAGCTTGGTGACGCTCTTGATGCTGGATTGCCAGTATTTATTTCAGAGTGTGGATTTGTAGCTGCCGACGGAGATGGTTCTGTGGATACAAAGGAAGCTGCAAAGTGGGTTGATATTTTAGATGAATACAATCTTTCTACAGTAGTTTGGAATCTTTCAAACAAAGACGAAGGTTCTGCTTTAATTAGCTCAGAATGCACAAAGACTGCTGACTGGGTTTATGATGATTTATCCGCTCAGGGACAGTATTTCATTGATTATCTGTCAGAGCAGACAATAGATAGTAATAAAAAGTCTGAGACTGAGGAGTCTGAGGTAACAGAGGACTCTGAGGATACACAGGATTCACAGGAAAATTCAAAGTCTCAGAATAGTAAGGAGAATAAGAGATAATGACAACTAACGAGAAAATTGCGGCACTTAGAAAATTAATGAATGAAAGAGGAATCGATATGTATTTGATTCCTACAGACGATTTTCATTCATCAGAATATGTAGGAGAGCACTTCAAAGCTCGTAGCTTTATGACAGGCTTTACAGGCTCTGCTGGTACTGCAATTGTGACACAAAAGGAAGCACATTTATGGACTGATGGTAGATATTTCGTTCAGGCAGCTCGTCAGGTTGCTGATTCAGAGGTTATTTTGGAGCGCATGGGTGAGCCAGGTGTTCCAGAGGTAGATGAGTTCATCAAAAAGAATTTCTTAGATGGTGGTTGCTTAGGCTTTGATGGCAGATGTGTATCTGCTAAAAATGCTGCTAAATACGCTGAGATTGCAAAGGAAAAGGGCGGCGAGTTATTTACTACAGAAGATTTAGTAGACATGATTTGGGAGGATAGACCAGCTCTTCCACAGGCTACTACATGGGTACTTGAGGATGAGTTCTCAGGTGAGACTATGCAGTCAAAGGTTTATCGTATCCGCGAAAAGATGAAGAAGAAAAAGGCAAATGCACATCTTGTTACTTGCCTTTATGATATTGCATACATTCTTAATATCAGAGGAAATGACATTGCAAATGTTCCTGTTTTCCTCTCATTCTTAATTATCACAGAGGATAGCATTATCTTATTTACTGACACAACAAATTGGCCAGAGGAGGTAATGAGCTATCTCAACGACAACGGCGTAAAGCTTTACCCATATGATATGGTATATCACTACATGCAGAGTGCTGATATGGCTGACAAGACAGTACTTTTAGATGATGAGGTTGTAAACTACAATCTTGTAAAGGCTCTTGGTGGTTCAGCAAAGGTCGTAAAGGGAACAAACCCTTCAGAGCTTATGCGTGCAGTAAAGAACGAGACAGAAATTAAGAACACAAGAATTGCCCATATTAAAGATGGCGTTGCTTGTACAAAGGCTATCAAGTACATTAAGGAAAATGTTGGCAAGGTGCCAATGACAGAAATCACAGCTTCTGATTACTATGAGGCTAGACGTAGAGAGCAGGAAAACTTTGTAGATCTTTCATTCAATACTATTTCTGCTTATGGCCCAAATGCTGCAATGATGCATTACAGTGCAAAGCCAGGCTCTGAGGCAACACTTGAGCCAAAGGGATTCCTTCTTGTAGATTCAGGTGCTCACTACCTTGAGGGTACTACAGATATCACTCGTACAATCGCTCTTGGTGAGCTCACACAGCAGATGAAGGAGTACTACACAGTAGTTCTTCGCTGCCACCTTAGATTATTGGCAGCAAACTTCCCTAAGGGAGTTACAGGTGCAAACCTTGACGTATTATCACGTGGTCCAGTTTGGGATATGGGTCTTGATTATCGTTGTGGTACAGGACACGGTGTTGGACATATTCTTAATGTTCATGAGGGTCCTAACAACTTCCGTTGGAG
This sequence comes from Pseudobutyrivibrio sp., assembly GCA_024693775.1. Taxonomy (GTDB): domain Bacteria; phylum Bacillota; class Clostridia; order Lachnospirales; family Lachnospiraceae; genus Pseudobutyrivibrio. The sequence continues at coordinate 46,155 of JAILKL010000120.1, read as the reverse complement.
AGTTCCACAGGGTAAGAACGCAGCAGAGATTCAGCCAGGTATGGTTACTACAGATGAGCCAGGTCTTTACATTGAGGACGGATTTGGTATCCGTATCGAAAACGAGCTTCTTTGCGTAGCTGGAGAGACAACAGAATACGGCGACTTTAGACATTTTGAGTCTCTTACATTCTGCCCAATCGACCTTGATCCAGTTATCCCAGAGATGATGACAGAGACTGAAAAGAAGACACTTAACGACTACCATGCAAGTGTTAGAGAGACACTCAAGCCATACCTTACAGATGAAGAGAATGCTTGGCTTGCAAAGGAGACTAGAGCTATCTAGTTTTTAATTAGAATTTAACAAGGGCTGCCCGTATGGACAGCCTTATGATCAGGAGTTTTATATTATATGAGTAAATTACTTTTAATGGATGGACACAGCATCTTAAATAGAGCATTTTATGGATTACCTGACCTTACAAATAGCGCCGGTGAGCATACTGGCGCCATTTTTGGTTTTTTGAACATGATGCTTAAATTTATCGATACTGAGCAGCCAGACAATATTGCGGTAGCCTTCGATGTGCATGCCCCTACCTTTAGACACAAGATGTTTGACGGATACAAGGGCACCAGAAAGCCTATGGCACCAGAGCTAAAGGAGCAGGTTCCACGTATTCAGGAAATGCTAAAAGCAATGGGAATTACCGTAATTACCCTTGAAGGATGGGAGGCCGATGATATTCTTGGTACTCTTTCTCGAATGGGTGAAGAGGATGGATTCGATGTCACTATTGTTTCTGGAGATAGAGATTTATTACAGCTTGCCACAGAAAAGGTAAAGATTTCTATTCCAAAGACAAAGAAGACTGGTACAGAAATAGAAAACTATTATGCTGATGGTGTAAAGGAGCTTTATGGTGTTACACCTCATCAGTTTATAGATGTAAAGGCCCTTATGGGTGATGCATCTGATAATATTCCTGGAGTTGAGAGCATTGGAGAAAAGACAGCGTCAAAGCTTATTCAGGAGTATGGCTCTATCGAGGAGTGCTATGCTCACGTTTCTGAGCTCAAGCCACCTAGAGCAGCTACAAAGCTTGCTGAGCAGTGGGAGACAGCAGTGCTTTCAAAGGAGCTTGCCACAATCAATGTGCACGCACCTATTGAATTCGATAAAGCTGCTACAGTCCTTGGCAATCTTTTTACAGAGGAAGCCTATGTACTCTGCAAGAGATATGAGCTAAAGAAGCTTATTCCTATGTTTGAAAATACTGATACTTCAAAGGTTCAGGACAATACCAGCGAAAGCTTTAAGAGTATAAATGATCTAAATGAAGTGGAGACATTTTTCTCAAATTGCGCCAGCAAAAAAGAGACATTTATGGGCGTAAATATTATGTCTGATGAGGATGAAAATATTCACGGTATAGCTATTTCTGCCGGTGAAGAAAATGTTTATGTGGATTGCAGTGGCTTTATCACAGCTGATTATTTGGGTCACAAGCTTATTGACCTTAGCAAATCTGGCGTAAAGCTTTGCTTTTGGGACTTAAAACACGCTATGCATCTACTTTTCAACCTTTTAAATGTGGATGAAAAGGAATTAGTTCACAAGAATGGTGGAAAAGTCGAGATTCTTCCAAATGCAGTAGACGTGGCAGTGGCAGCATATTTAATTAATCCACTGAAAAAGGAATATACAGCAGATGATATTGCTTCAGAGATGCTTGGTGTAATGATTCCATCTCAGGCAGATTTGTTTGGAAAGAAAAAGCTAAAGGATGCCTTAAATGATGACAGTCTTTCAAAAGAGATTACTACATTTGCCTGCTACAATGCTTATGTAGCCAGGGCATCCTATGAAAAGGTAATAGCAGAGATTACAGAGCAGGGCATGAATCATATTTATGATGATATTGAAATGCCACTTGTATATACTTTATTTGATATGGAAATTGAGGGTATCGCCATGGATGCAGAGGCATTAAAGGTATTTGGCGATAAACTCGCAGTTAGAATTGTCGAGCTCGAAAAGAGCATTTATAGCCAGGCTGGGGAGGAATTCAACATCAATTCTCCAAAGCAGCTAGGCGTTATATTAGTGGAGAAGATGGGTGTAGAAGGCCTAAAGAAGACAAAGACTGGCTATTCTACAGCAGCAGACGTACTAGAGGAGCTTGCTCCAAAGTATCCAATTATCAGAGATATCTTAGAGTACAGACAGCTGGCAAAGCTAAAGAGCACATATGCAGATGGTCTTGCTACCTGTGTTGCAGAGGATGGAAGAATTCATTCTACATTTATGCAGACAGTTACAGCCACAGGACGTATTAGCTCAACAGAGCCAAATCTTCAGAATATTCCAATTAGAATGGAGCTTGGCAAGGAGGTTAGAAAGGTATTCTATCCGAAGGAGGGCTGCGTATTCCTTGACGCAGATTACTCTCAAATTGAGCTTAGAGTTTTAGCTCATATGTCTGGTGATGAAAACCTCATCGGTGCATTTAAGGCTGGACAGGACATTCATCGTTCCACAGCCTCACTTGTATTCCATACACCATTTGAAGAGGTTACTGATTTACAAAGACGCAGCGCAAAGGCAGTAAACTTTGGTATTGTTTACGGTATCAGCGCATTTGGCCTAGCCAAGGATATTGGTGTAGGTCGCAAGGAAGCACAGGGGTATATAGATAATTATTTTGTGGCTTATCCAAAGATGCACGAATTTTTGGAGGGGCTCAAAGCCGAGGGAAAAGAAAAGGGATATGTATCTACTATGTATGGTAGAAGACGTCCAATTCCTGAACTTGCATCTAGCAATTTCATGACTCGTCAGTTTGGCGAGAGAGTAGCTATGAATTCTCCAATTCAGGGAACAGCTGCTGATATTATCAAGATTGCTATGGTAAAGGTTCATGACAAATTATTAGAGGAGCAAATGCGTTCAAAACTACTTTTACAGGTTCACGATGAGCTCTTAGTGGAGACTTATGAGGATGAACGAGAAAAGGTCGAGGCACTCATAGCGAGGGAGATGGAGAATGCCGCAGATCTTGCTGTAAAGCTAGAAATCGATATGAACGCAGGAAAAACATGGGCTGAGGCTCACTAGTAACAGGAGGATTAATGTTATGTTTCCTAGACAGGACATCAAAAGAAATGCCAGAGCGGCTATTTCAGCAAACTATGCTTCAATTGTAGGAATTATTTTCCTTTGTGGATTACTTGCATCCGCACTTACACTTATTGTGGAATTCGTTTATTACGGATTCAATTTTGAGACCTACATGAATAGCATCATGTATGACACAGTTGCACCATTTTCATTTTATGCAGGATTAGAGGGGGCTGTTTGGCTTAGCTCTTTGTGGGCATTGCTTTTTATTGCAGGTAGATGCTTTTTCTGCTACAAGGTTTACAGCGGATATCAGCCAGAGATAAAGGATATTTTTGTGGCTTTTAGATCAGGAATGTTCCTTAGAATCTTAGGCGGTATGTTCTTAAGAGACCTATTTATTATGCTTTGGACTTTATTATTAATTGTTCCAGGTGTTATTAAATCATATGAATATCGTATGGTTCCATACCTTTTAGTTGATAGACCAGATCTTTCAATTATGGATTGCTTTAAGATGTCAAAGTATATGACAAATGGATTCAAGGCTGATATTTTTGTGATGGATCTTTCATTCTTGGGATGGGAGCTCTTAGGAGCATGTTCATGTGGTATTCTTGATATTTTATATGTAAGTCCTTATGTAACAATAGCTGATGCAGGCATCTACGATTTCTTAAAGAGAATTCGCATGTATCCACCTCAGCAGCAGTATCAGTACCAGCAGAATGCGCAGTACCAGCAGAACGCACAGTACCAGCAGAACGCACAGTACCAGCAGAACGCTCAGTACCAGCAGAATGCACAGTATCAGCAGAATGCTCAGTATCAGCAGAATACACAGTATCAGCAGAATGCTCAGTATACACAGAATCAGCAGTATACCCAGGGTACACAGCAGAATTATACAAATGTAGAGAATGACGTAAATATGGGTCAGACTTCTACAAATGAGGATATGTTTGAAGAATAAATTATGAAATTTATAGGAATTACAGGAGGGATCGGTGCTGGAAAGAGCACCGTTCTTTCCCTATTAAAGGAAAATTTTAATTGCAAGGTATTATTAGCAGATGAGGTGGCAGCGCAGCTGATGACCAAGGGGCATGATTGCTTTGATCAGGTGGTTGCTTTACCTTGGGAGGAAAGTATACTGGCATCTAACGGTGAAATTGATAGACCTAAGATGGCCAGACTTATGTTTTCCTCTGATGAAATGAGAGAAAAGGTAAATGCCATTGTTCACCCAGCGGTTGAGAAGGAAGTACTAAATCAAGTACAGGCTGAAAAAGAAAAGCACAACATAGAGTATTTTTTCTTTGAGGCTGCATTGCTCATAGAATGTGGTTATGGTAAACTTGTTGATGAGATGTGGTATATATTTGCTAGCCCAGAAATCAGGGCAGAGCGCCTTGCTGCATCTAGGGGTTATACAAAAGAACGCATAGAGGCCACCATAGCCAGTCAGCGTTCAGATGATGATTTTAGAAAACATTGCCAAAGAGTTATTGATAATAGCGGAGACAAGGAATCGACCTTGGCACAGCTAAAAGAAATTTTAGCTAGTAACCGTTAATATACACGAAAAAGGGGAAGTAGGCATGGAGAAGAAGGACATCGTATTTGGATTAGATATCGGTACCAGAAATGTCATTGGTACAGTGGGATATCTAGATGGGGAAGAATTTCATGTAATAGCTCAGGCTCTCAGAGAGCATGATACTAGAGCTATGCTAGATGGTCAGATTCACGATATTGGTCGTGTTGGTGCCACCTGCGCAGAAGTAAAAGAGGCACTTGAGGAGGCTACAGGCCTTACTCTCACAGAAGTATGTATAGCTGCTGCTGGTCGTGTGCTTCGTACAGTTACCACTCATGTGGATATGGATTATCCTGAGGAGACAGTGGTAAAGGGAGAGGACTTACATACCCTGGATATGATGGGTATTGAGCAGGCAGGAAAGGAGCTAAAGGGTGCAGAAAACGACAAATACAAGTTCTTCTGTGTTGGCTACTCTACTGTAAAATATTATTTAAATGGAGATGTATTCTCATCACTAGAAGATCACAAGGCAGATATGATTGGTGAGGATATTATTGTTACATTCCTACCAGAGGATGTTGTAGATGGTTTGTATTCAGCTGTTGGAAAAGCAGGTCTTTCTGTTGCAAATCTTACATTGGAGCCTATTGCAGCCATCAATGTTGCCATTCCTCAAAATTTCAGAATGTTAAATATTGCCCTTATTGATGTGGGAGCTGGCACATCTGATATTTGTGTCACCCGCGATGGCAGTATTATTGCATATGGTATGATTCCTATGGCTGGAGATGAGCTTACAGAGGTGCTTGTACATGAGTACCTGGTAGATTTTGCCACTGCAGAAACTATCAAACGCGCATCTACAGAGGGTGGAGAGATTACCTATGAGGATATCATGGGTATTACTCATACCATAAAGTCACAAGATGTTTGGAAATTAACTGATCCTGTAATGCAAAAGATTGCATCGGAGGTATCAGATAAGATAAAAGAATTAAATGGAGGCAAATCCGTATCAGCAGCATTTGTTGTTGGTGGAGGCGGAAAAATCCATGGATTCACAGAGGCCCTCTCAAAGGACCTAAAGATAGTAAACGAGCGTGTGGCCCTTCGTGGTGAAGAGGTCATGAAAAATATCGTGTTCGAGCAGGAGGACATCAAAAAGGATTCTCTTCTTGTCACACCTATCGGTATTTGCTTAAATTACTACGAGACAAAGAACAACTTCATCATGATTCACTTCAACGGTGAGATGATGAAATTATATGATAATGGTCAGCTTACAATTGTAGATGCTGCTATGCAGGCAGGATTTTCAGCAGACCAGCTATTCCCTCGCAGAGGTCGCGAAGTAAACTTCAAGGTAAATGGAGTGTCTCGCATGATTCGCGGTACAGAGGGAGAATCAGCCATTGTAAAAATGAATGGCAAGTCAGTGGGTATCAACACACCGCTTGAGTTTAATTGTGATATTGAGCTCATACCTTCTACAGAGGGTGCCGGTGGAAATGGTACTATTGCAGATTTAGAAGAATTTACTACAGAATATTTGTACTTTACAGTCTGTGGTCACAGAGTAAAATGCCCTAAATTCGTTGAGGTAAACGGCTCTATGGTGCCACCTACCTACACCATCAAAGAGGGCGATGTCATTGAAACTCGAGCATATTATACTGTTGGACAGTTGGCTGAGTTTATGGATGTCTCTATCGATGATAGATATGAGATTTTGGTAAATAGCAGACCTTCTAGCTATGACACCTTAGTTTATGAAAACTTTGTAATTGATTGGACCACCACTACACCTGTGGCATACGCAGGAGATTACATTGTAGAGGATGGCGAGGGACTTCCAGAGGGCTATGAGCCAGAGGAGGATTCAGAGTCATCTGATACTATCACAGATATCCACACCAAGATGAAGGTGGAGACAGTAGATATTCCTGTAAAGATAAATGGAAAGAACATGGTTCTTTCAGGTAAAAAGGATTATATTTTTGTAGATATATTTAATCTCATTGATTTCGATACAAATGCGGGAAATGGTAGAGCTGTTGTTACCAAAATCAATGGAAGTAAATGCTGCTACGCAGACAAGCTTCACCCAAATGATGAGGTAGAGGTTTTCTGGAAGGATGAGGAAAAGAGCAGTTAAATTCAACAGTAGAATTTATAGTAAGGAAGATTTGAATTAATAATGGATTTTTTTAGTATTGCAAGTGGCAGTAGTGGTAATTGTATTTGTGTGGGTGATGATGATACTCACGTAATGATTGATGCTGGTATTTCAGGAAAGCGTATAGAAGCTGGCATGAATCAATACGATTATACTACCTCAGACATGGCTGGATTGCTTGTGACTCATGAGCATTCCGACCACGTGTCTGGGCTAGGAGTTATTGCACGTAAATATCACGTACCGATCTATGCTACTGCTGGCACTATCAATGCGATACGTTCTATGAAAAGCCTCGGTGCCATTGATGATACATTATTCCACGTCATCAGACCGGATGAGGATTTTGTCTTAGGTAGTCTCACAGTACACCCATTTCGTATTAGTCATGATGCAGCAGATCCAGTTGCATATCGTATAGAAAATCAGCATTCTAAGGTTGCAGTCTGCACTGACTTAGGTTATTATGATGGCTATATTGTCGAGAATTTGACAGGCTTGGACGCTATGCTTCTAGAAGCAAACCATGATATCCACATGTTAGAGGTGGGGGCATACCCTTATCCACTAAAGCAAAGAATACTTGGGGATCATGGTCATTTATCCAACGAGGCCAGTGGAAAACTCCTCAGCCAGGTACTTCATGACAATGTAAAACACGTATTTTTAGGACATTTGTCCCATGAAAATAACTATCCAGATTTAGCCTACGAGACAGTACGTCTAGAGGTAACTATGGATCAGACTACTCCATATAAGGGAGCAGATTTTGATATTACTGTTGCCTCACGCAGCGAGGTTTCCCAAAGGGTAGTTGTTTAATAGCAACTTACAAAATAGAATATTTTTTCTAGTGCATAACTAAGCTTAGCTTAGATTTTATATTTAAAGGAGTAATGTAATGGAACAGAACAAAGTAATTATTACTGTAGTTGGCAAAGATACTGTAGGTATTATTGCTCGTATTTGCACCTATTTAGCTGATGGTGGAGTTAATGTACTAGACATCACCCAGACAATCGTTCAGGGTTATTTCAACATGATGATGATTGTTGATATCAATTCATCAAATCGTGAATTTGCTCAGCTCCAAAACGAATTAGAAGAGCTCGGAAATGAAATCGGAGTTCAGGTAAAGGCTCAAAAAGAAGAAATCTTCGAAAAGATGCATAGATTATAAGGAGAAGAAAATGGTAAATTTACGAGAAGTCCTAGAGACTAACAAAATGGTAGAGGAGCAGACTCTTGATGTCCGCACAATCACTATCGGAATCAGTCTTCTAGAGTGTATCGACTCAGATCTTAATAAAGTAAACGAAAATGTATACAACCGCATTACTAGCGTAGCAAAGGACTTGGACAAGGTTGCAAAGGAAATCGAAAGAGACTATGGTATTCCAATCGTAAACCGTAGAATCTCGGTTACACCAATTGCGCTTATTGGTGGTGCAGCCTGCAAAAAGCCAGAGGATTTCGTTACTTTAGCTCATACATTAGACCGTGCAGCAGAAGCTGTCGGTGCCAATCTTATCGGTGGTTATTCAGCACTTGTTTCAAAGGGTATGACCACAGCTGATGAGATGCTAATCCGTTCTATTCCACAGGCTCTTACTGAGACAGAGAGAGTTTGTAGTTCAGTTAATTTAGCTTCCACAAAAACAGGTATCAATATGGATGCAGTTCGCCTTATGGGAGATATTCTTTTACAGGTGGCTGATTTATCAAAGGATAGAGATTCAGTAGATTGCATGAAGCTTGTTGTATTCTGTAATGCTCCTGATGATAATCCATTTATGGCCGGTGCATTCCATGGTGTTACAGAGGCAGATGCCATTATCAATGTTGGTGTTTCTGGCCCTGGTGTTGTTAAAAAGGCTCTTGAGTCTGTTCGTGGAGAAAGCTTTGAGGTTCTTTGTGAGACTATCAAAAAGACAGCCTTCAAGGTTACTCGCGTTGGACAGCTTGTGGCACAGGAAGCTTCAAAGCGTCTTGGCATACCTTTTGGTATCATCGATTTATCACTTGCTCCAACACCAGCTGTTGGAGATTCAGTTGCAGATATCCTTTGTGAAATCGGTCTTGAATATGCAGGTGCTCCTGGAACAACAGCAGCTCTTGCAATGTTAAATGACCAGGTTAAAAAGGGTGGTGTTATGGCCAGCTCATATGTAGGCGGTCTTTCTGGTGCATTCATTCCTGTATCTGAGGATCAGGGCATGATTAATTCAGTTGAAGCTGGCGCCATTACATTAGAAAAGCTTGAAGCTATGACATGTGTATGCTCAGTTGGTCTTGATATGATTGCTATCCCTGGTGATACACCAGCTACTACTATCTCAGGTATGATTGCAGATGAGATGGCTCTTGGCATGGTAAATCAAAAGACTACAGCAGCTAGACTTATACCAGTAATAGGAAAGGGTGTAGGCGATACAGTAGAGTTTGGTGGATTATTTGGTTATGCGCCAATCATGCCTGTGAATAAGTTCTCTTGTGCTGATTTCATCAACAGAGAGGGACGTATCCCAGCGCCTATACATTCATTTAAGAACTAATTATGAATCAGTTTTCGAGAACAGAATTACTAATTGGCAAAACAGCCATTGAGAATTTAAAAAATAAAAGAGTGGCAATATTTGGCATAGGTGGTGTCGGAGGCTACGTATGTGAGGCTCTAGTACGCTCCGGAGTAGGACATTTTGACCTTATTGATAATGATGACATCAGTCTTACAAACATAAATAGACAAATAATTGCCACACATTCTACAGTCGGACGTGATAAAGTAGAGGTGATGAGGGAAAGAATGTTGGATATTAATCCAGATGCGGATATTACTGTTCGTAAATGCTTCTTTCTTCCAGAAAATTCTCAGGATTTTCCATTTGAAACCTATGATTATGTAGTGGATGCAGTGGATACAGTTACTGCAAAGCTAGAGATAATCATGAAATGCAAGGAAATGGGTGTGCCTGTCATTAGTAGTATGGGTACCGGAAACAAGCTAGATGCCAGCAGATTCAGAATTGCAGATATAAAGCAAACAACCATGTGTCCCCTTGCAAAGGTTATGCGCAAGGAGCTTAAAAAGCGTGGTATCGATTCTCTAAAGGTGGTTTTCTCTGATGAAAAACCAATAGAGCCTAGTACAGATGTTGAGGAAGTAGAGCAGCCAGCAGAGGGACGCAGAGCAGTTCCGGGTTCTAGTGCATTTTGTCCTCCAGTTGCTGGACTTATTCTTGCGTCAGAGGTCATAAAAGATCTTATAGCAGTTTGCTAATCATCTTGCAGCAGACTTTATTTAAATCTTAATAACAAGGAGGGTGTTATGGCATATTTTCCAATGTTTGTAGATTTAACAGAGGCAAATTGCCTGGTTATAGGCGGCGGTACAGTTGCCTATAGAAAGGTAAAGGTGTTACTTGAATTTGGAGCACGTGTTCATGTGGTGGCTAAAGAAATATGCATGGACCTGGCTGCATTATCCGAGGAAACAGACCATTTACTTTTAGAACAAAGAGAGTTTACACCATTTGATTTACAGGATAGAGCTTTAGTGGTTGCTGCTACTGACGACGACGAAGTCAACAAGGTAGCATATATGATGTGCAAAGAAGGCAATATTCCTATAAACGTTGTGGATAACAAGGAATTATGCACCTTTATTTTTCCTTCATACATAAAGGAGCAGAATCTGATAGGTGCTTTTTCTAGCAGTGGAAATAGCCCAGCACTTACTCAATATCTGCGTAACAGAGAAAAAGAAATTCTTACACCAAAGCTAGGTGAACTAAACGAAATGCTTGGGCGTTGGAGAAATCCAATCAAAGAGCTATTTCCAATGGAATCAGCTAGGAAGAGTGCTTTTGAACAGCTGATAGACTACGCACTTTGCTATGACGGTATCCCTACAGACGAAGAGGTTGAGGAACTGCTTATGTCTATTAGCATGACTTTATAAGAAATATTCACCGATAGCAGGAAACTACACCTGCTATCGGTCTTTTTTATTTCATAGATTCTTTGTGGAGAACATGTTAATATTAGGGTAAGCGAGAATAATTAGAGGAGATTGAAAACAGACTATATGAGATTTCCAGAGTATTTAAAAGATAAGGGAACAATTGGACTGGTGGCACCTTCCTTTGGCTGTGCAGATGAACCATACAAAAGCTGCATGGATGCGGCCCTAGTACGATTTGAAAATATGGGCTACAAGATGGTAGAGGGACCAAATTGCCGCAGGAACGATGGTATTGGCATTAGCTCTACTCCTGAAAATTGTGGTACTGAGCTTACGGAATATTACTGTAGCAGCGACAACGATATGCTTATGACCTGTGGCGGTGGTGAGTTAATGTGCGAAACCTTGGATTATGTTGATTTTGATGCTATAAAGTCCTCAGAGCCAAAATGGTACATGGGATATTCCGATAACACAAACTTTACATTTTTATTAAACACAATATGTGATGTGGCTTCTATTTATGGGCCAAGCATCGGCGCATTTGGTCAAAACGAGCCACACAAGTCATTATATGATGCAATAGACCTTTTTACAGGTAAAAGCTCTTCTGTGGAAGGATTTGAGCTTTTTGAGGTGGAATCCCTAAAGGATGAGGAGCATCCTTTTGTATCCTACAATCTAACTGAGAAAAAAGAGCTTAGACTATTCAATGGCTCAGCTGAAATGAATAGATTACCTGTAGTAGAGGGTAGAATTACTGGAGGCTGTCTAGATTGTCTTGCCAATTTAGTTGGCACAAGCTATGACATGGTTGCACAGTTCAGCGAAAAATATAAGGACCAGGGAATTATATGGTTTTTAGAGGCCTGCGATTTAAATGTTATGTCCATTAGACGTGCATTGTGGAATTTGGATAGAGCAGGCTGGTTTAAATATGCAAAGGGCTTTGTTATTGGCCGCCCTGCAGCTGCCTGGAAACAGGAGATGATGGGATTAGACCAATACAATGCTGTAACAGGTATTCTTGGAAAATACAATGTGCCTATAATCATGGATGCAGATGTGGGACATTTGGCTCCTGCAATGCCTATTATTTCAGGTGCATCTGTAAAGATAACCACCGAAAATAACAATATCAAAATTGATTACGAAATGCGTTAACTACGAAGAGTGAATTTTTTATAAAAATTTAATAGAAGTTTTATTGACGTCATCATGGAGTTCTGCTAATCTATCAATAGTTAGAAAATACTAACTAAGTGTAAATCATTGTAGCGCTCCTTTTTTCCACGTTGAGGAATTGCTACTTCCGATACGTGGTGGAGCCCTAATCTACGATTTATTCTCCCGTTTCTCTGGCAGGGATGGGATTGAATAGATAACTATTAATTTAATTTATCGAAAGGATGGATTTTTATGGATTACTTAGAGATTGAAAAGGTAATTGGTAGAGAGATTCTTGATTCAAGAGGAAACCCTACAGTTGAGTGCGAGGTTACTCTTGTAGACGGTACAGTAGGACGCGGCATGGCTCCATCAGGTGCGTCAACAGGTGAGTTTGAGGCACTTGAGTTACGTGATGGCGACAAAAATAGATATTTGGGAAAGGGTGTTACAAAGGCGGTTGCAAATATTAATGGACCTATCGCAGAGGCGATTTGTGGTATGGATGCATCTGATATCTATGCAATTGACGCAGCTATGATTCAGGCTGACGGAACAAAGGACAAGTCAAACTTTGGTGCAAATGCAATTCTTGCAACTTCAATTGCTTGCTGTAGAGCAGCAGCTACATCACTTGATATTCCACTTTACAGATTTCTTGGTGGTGTTCAGGGCACAAAGCTTCCAGTTCCAATGATGAACATCTTAAATGGTGGTGCTCATGCGGATAGTGCTGTTGATACACAGGAATTCATGATTATGCCTGTAGGCGCTTCTTCATTCAGCGAGTGCTTACGCTGGTGCGCTGAGGTATTCCATTCACTTAAGGCTATCCTTAAGGATATGGGAGACGTTACAGCAGTAGGTGATGAGGGTGGTTTCGCTCCTAATTCACTTAAGAATGATGAGGATGCTATTGATACAATCTTAAAGGCTATCAAGGCAGCTGGTTTCGAGCCAGGCAAGGACTTTATGATTGCTATGGATGCAGCAGCTAGTGAGTGGAAGTCAGAAAAGGGTAAGGGCTTCTATCATCAGCCAAAGTCTGGTAAGGACTTTACTACAGACGAGCTTATCAATCACTGGGCAGCTCTTGTTGACAAGTATCCAATCATCTCAATCGAGGATGGTCTTGATGAGGAAGATTGGGATGGCTGGAAGAAGATGACAGCTAAGATTGGTGACAAGGTACAGCTTGTAGGTGATGACCTCTTCGTTACAAATACAGAGCGTCTTTCAAAGGGTATCGCTAATGGTTGTGGTAACTCAATCCTTATCAAGCTCAACCAGATCGGTTCTGTTTCTGAGACACTTGAGGCTATCAAGATGGCTCACAAGGCAGGCTATACAGCTATTTCTTCACACCGTTCAGGTGAGACAGAGGATACAACAATCGCTGATCTTGCAGTAGCTCTTAACACATGCCAGATTAAGACAGGTGCTCCTTCTAGAACAGAGCGTGTTGCTAAATACAACCAGCTCCTTAGAATTGAAGAGCAGCTTGGTGCAGCAGCTTGCTATCCAGGAAAGGATGCCTTCAACGTAAAATAACAAAAACGTAAAGCTAAATATATAAAAGGAACTAGTCTTTGGACACAAATCTAAAGACTAGTTTTTTTATTTGATGGGGGATTTAATCCAGAGACTGTAATAGGACTTTTTCCTTAAAAAATGGCCATTAAAATTAAAAACTTGTTGATTATTAACGAAACGAATGTGAAAATTTTGTTAATTTTAGATATGGGTTTACGCATGGTATCAAAAATGGTATTATTGAATGGATTTTTGATTTTTTTTAACCAAAAATGTTGTTTTATATATAAGTTAGGAGTTATATCATGAGAAAAACAAAGATTATCTGTACAATTGGTCCAGCCAGCATGAATGAGGAGACACTCACAGCTATGGCAAAGGCTGGTATGAACGTTGCTAGAATGAACTTCTCTCACGGAGATCATGAAGAGCAGGGATTCAAGATGGATTTGGTAAAGAAGGTTCGCAAGAATCTTAACCTTCCAATCGCTATCATGCTTGATACAAAGGGTCCAGAGTATCGTATCCGTACATTCAAGGATGGTTCTGTCACAGTAAAAGAGGGTGACACATTCACATTCACAACTGATGAGGTTGAGGGTGATCAGACAAGAGTATCTGTAAACTACAAGAACCTTCACAATGAGCTTTCTGTAGGTGATACACTTTCAGTATGTAATGGTATTGTATTCTTCGAGGTTACAGCTGTTAACGGTCATGATATCGTTACTAAGTGTACAACAGGTGGTACAATGAGCAACAAGAAGTCTATGAGCTTCCCTAACAAGGTTATGTCAGGCCCATACCTTTCTGAGCAGGACAAGAAGGACCTTCTTTTCGGTATCGAGAAGGAAGTTGATCTTGTAGCAGCTTCATTCGTATCTACAAAGAAGGATATGATCGAGCTTAGATCTTTCTTAGATGAGAACGGTGGTAAGGATATCGAGATCATCGCTAAGATTGAGAACCAGTCAGGTGTTGATAACGTAGAGGAAATCTGCGAGATCGCTGATGGTATCATGGTTGCTCGTGGTGACCTTGGTGTTGAGATTCCATTCGTTAACCTTCCAGCAGCTCAGAAGGACATCATCGCAAAGTGCCGTCAGATCGGTAAGACAGTAGTTACAGCTACAGAGATGCTTGAGTCTATGATCAACAACCCACGTCCAACACGTGCTGAGATCTCAGACGTTGCAAACGCTGTATACGATGGTTCATCATGCATCATGCTTTCAGGTGAGTCTGCTCAGGGTAAGTACCCAGTAGAGGCTGTTAGAACTATGGCTCAGATCGCTGAGACAACAGAGGCTGACATCAACTATGAGAGACGTTTCCACAAGGATGACGTAAACATCGACAACACAGTAGACGCTGTTTGCCACTCTACATGCTCTATGGCTATCGACGTAGAAGCAAAGGCTATCGTTGCTTGCACAATGTCAGGTAACACAGCTCGTAAGGTAAGCCGTTACCGTTGCCCAGTTGACACAATCGCTATGACAACAGATCAGAAGATCTGGAGAAAGCTTGCATATTGCTGGGGTGTTACACCAGTACTCGTTGACAAGTTTACATCACTTGATGTTATGTTCCAGCACGCTACAAGCCGTGTTCAGAACATGCTTGACCTTCAGAAGGGTGATTTAGTAGTTCTTACAGGTGGCCCAATTGATGGTACAACTGGTAACACAAACACAATCAAGGTTGAGTCTATCTAGTCAATAGTAGTATAAGAACCAGACTTTATTTAAAGTTAAATAAATGGAAGAATAAGGTTTATGACTGATTAAGCTACAAGAGTTTTGAATTGTCTGTATATTTTATCATTTCACAGACAATTCACACTTTTTACACCACTTGTACAAAAATATCAGGTAATATATACTCATCTCGAAAGAGATACAATTTTTTCATAACATTATTCTCCCTTTTGAAAGAGACGCTCCGCTGGCGTCTCTTTCCTTTTGCGTAAAAATAGGTATGCCGTGAATTCGCCTTAGACTATCTATGTAGGTTATTGAATGAATGCTTACACTAACAATTCTATGATTCCTAATTTGGTATCGCTGCGCTATACTCACCAAATTAGGAACATAGAAATTGTTAGTTAGCATTCAAGTTAAGACCTTGAAGGATAGTCTAAGGCAAATTCACGGCTTTTTATTTCGCTATAAAAGAAAAGCAGACGCCTGATAGGGGAGCACGGTTGATGTATTTAGTGGAATTATGGGGAATATACTGTATAATGAGGGTAATTGGGAAATTGTGTATTGGCTTTTATCTATGTTATGCGAAACTATTGGTTGACTATATTTAGGAGGTTTTTATGGAGAATTTTACCTTTTACTCACCAACTTACTTTGCCTTTGGTAAGGACACTGAAAATGATGCGGGGGCTTATGTTAAGCGATTCGGCGGGCACAAGGTGCTTATTCATTATGGTGGTGGCAGTGTAGTTAGATCGGGGCTTTTAGATAGAGTAAAAAAGTCTTTGGATGATGAGAATATAGCCTATGTGGAGCTAGGTGGCGTAAAGCCTAATCCACGAAGTGGTTTAGTATACGAAGGTATTGATTTATGTAAAAAGGAATGTATTGATTTTGTTCTTGCGGTAGGCGGTGGTAGCACTATAGATTCTTCTAAGGCCATTGCTGCAGGCGCAGTTTACGACGGAGATTTCTGGGATTTTTATTCTGGAAAATATATTACAGAGGCTCTTCCTGTGGGAACAATTTTAACCATTGCCGCAGCAGGTAGTGAGGGTAGTCCTGATTCAGTAATTACAAAGGAAGAGGGCATGTTTAAACGTGGAGCAACTGGCGATGCTATTCGACCAAAGTTTAGTATTTTAAATCCTGCTCTTACACAGACACTTCCTCCATATCAAACAGCTGCTGGTATTACAGATATTATGGCTCATCTTCATGAGAGATATCTCACCAATTCAAAGGATGTTGAGGTGACTGACCGTTTGATTGAAGGCTTGCTACTTACCATGATTCACGAAGGTCCTAGAGTAATAGCAGACCCAAACAATTATGAAGCTAGAGCAAATATTATGTGGGCTGGTATGATGGCTCATAACAATTCTTGCGGAGTTGGACGTAGTCAGGATTGGAACAGTCACAATATTGAACATGAGCTTTCTGCTGAATACGACTGTGTACATGGTGCAGGCTTGGCTGTAACTATGCCAGCAGTATTTAAATATGTTTACAAGCATGACGTTATGAGATTTGCTAAGCTGGCTACTAGAGTGTGGGGATGTCAGATGGATTTTGACAATCCGGAGGCTACAGCACTTGCTGGTATTGCAGCATTAGAAAATTTCCTCAAGTCAATTGGCATGCCGCTTACATTTGCAGAGCTAGGGGCTAAGGAAGAGGATATTCCAAAGCTTGTACAGGCTCTTTGCTACGGCGATGGCAGACCAGGTTATATTCAGGGCTTTGTAAAGCTAGATACTGAGGATTGCACTAAGATTTATAAGATGATGGTGTAGACTTTTAAATTAAACTATAAATAAAAAAATAGCCACGGCATTGCCGTGGCTATTTTGATATTTAAATTAATCGTCGTTTTCTTCAGATGAAAGCTCGAGAACTGTACGTTTACGAGCCATTTCGTCTGACTCGAGGTACTCGTCGTAAGTAGTCATCTTGTCGATCATGCTTCCGTTTGGAAGAATTTCGATGATACGGTTAGCTGTTGTCTGTACAATCTCGTGGTCACGAGAAGAGAAAAGGATTACTCCTGAGAACTTCTGAAGACCAGTGTTGAGAGCTGTGATTGACTCCATATCAAGGTGGTCAGTAGGCTCATCAAGCATAAGTACATTTGAGTTTTCAATCATCATACGAGAAAGAAGTACACGTACCTTTTCTCCACCAGATAATACCTTCATTTTCTTTGCACCGTCATCTCCAGCGAAAAGCATACGGCCAAGGAATCCACGTACATATGTAGCATCCTTTACCTCAGAGAACTGTGTAAGCCAATCTACGATGAGAAGGTCTGTATCGAAAATCTGTGTATTGTCCTTAGGGAAGTATGACTGGCTAGTTGTAACGCCCCATTTGTAGCTTCCCTCGTCTGGCTCCATCTCGCCAGCAAGAATCTGGAATAATACTGTCTTTGCCTTTTCGTTTGAACCAACGAATGCAATCTTGTCCTCACGACCTACGTTGAATGAAAGGTGATCAAGGATAACCTCTCCATCGATGGTCTTTGTAAGGTTTTCAACAGAAAGAACTTCGTTTCCGATTTCACGCTGTGGTCTGAAATCGATGTAAGGGTATTTACGGCTAGATGGTCGAATGTCATCAAGCTGAATCTTCTCTAATGCACGCTTACGAGATGTAGCCTGCTTAGATTTTGAAGCGTTAGCAGAGAATCGCTGAATGAATTCCTGTAACTCCTTAATCTGCTCTTCCTTCTTTTTATTAGCTTCCTTACGCTGCTGGATAATGAGCTGTGAACTTTGATACCAGAAATCGTAGTTACCAGCGTAAAGCTGAATCTTACCATAATCAATATCTGCTGTATGTGTACATACCTTGTTAAGGAAGTATCTGTCGTGGGATACTACGATAACAGTGTTCTCGAAGTTGATAAGGAACTCCTCGAGCCATGCAATAGCATCTAAATCAAGGTGGTTTGTAGGCTCATCGAGAAGAAGTACATCAGGTGAACCGAAAAGGGCTCTAGCAAGAAGAATCTTGACCTTTAGAGCACCAGGTAATTCAGACATCTGAGTGTAGTGGAACTCTGTATCAACACCAAGACCATTAAGAAGAGTTGCTGCATCTGACTCGGCATTCCAGCCATCCATCTCTGCAAACTCAGACTCAAGCTCTGCAGCACGGATTCCATCCTCATCAGAGAAATCTTCCTTCATATATATAGCGTCTTTTTCTTTCATAATGTCATAAAGACGCTGATTACCCATGATAACAGTGTCTAGGGCAGTGAACTCATCATATTTGAAGTGGTCCTGCTCTAAGAATGAAAGTCTGTTGCCTGGTGACATGGTAATCTCACCGCTAGTAGGCTCTAGCTGGCCAGATAAAATCTTAAGAAATGTTGATTTACCAGCACCGTTGGCACCGATGATGCCATAGCAGTTACCCTCAGTAAATTTGATATTTACCTCTTCGAAAAGGGCTTTTTTGCCAAAACGAAGAGTAACGTTATTAGCTTGTATCATATTATTTCCTTTCAAAAAAACAAGTTGGATACCTAAAGACAGCTATCCAACTACATAAAATTCCATTAAGGATAATATCAAAAAATATAATATTTGTACAGTAAAATACGGAAAATTCGCTAAATTTAGGAACCAGAATTATTGCAAATTATATAAGCAAATTATATAATATTTAATAAAAATTTATGGCGGGTACCGCTAAAAATTAAAGGTAGGTGATATCATGGCAGCACATTCACAAAATGAACTTGAAAAAATTGAAAATAAAATTGTGTCAGAGCACCATGGTGTCATTGCGACTACAGATTTTGTTGACCCAAATGAGCTTTATCAGGAGCTAATCAATCGCATTCGTAAATATCATCCAAATACAGATATTTCCATGATCGAAAAGGCCTATATGGTGGCTAGAAATGCTCATGAGGGACAGGTACGTAAGTCAGGCGAGCCATACATTATTCATCCACTTTGTGTTGCTATTATCCTTGCAGATCTAGAATTAGATAAGGAAACAATAGCAGCTGGTCTTCTTCACGATGTTGTAGAGGATACCATTCTCACAAAGGAGGAGATTGCTCAGGAGTTCTCAGAAGAAGTTGCAGAGCTTGTTGATGGCGTCACCAAATTAGGACAGTTAAATTATGATGCAGACAAGGTAGAAATTCAGGCAGAAAACCTTCGTAAGATGTTCCTTGCTATGGCAAAGGATATCCGTGTTATCCTTATTAAATTAGCTGATAGACTTCACAATATGCGTACTCTCAAGTACATGAGACCTGAAAAGCAAAAGGAAAAGGCCAAGGAGACTATGGAGATTTATGCTCCATTAGCCCAGCGACTTGGTATCAGCAAGGTTAAAATCGAGCTTGATGATTTGGCCCTCAAATACTTAGAGCCAACTGCATACTATGATTTAGTAGAAAAGATTGCCCTTCGTCGCGATCAAAGAACAGATTACATAAACTCACTTGTCAGTGACGTATCAAAGCATATAAAGGATGCTGAGATTGAGGCTGAGGTCTATGGCCGTGCAAAGCATTTCTTCAGTATCTACAAAAAGATGGTCAACCAAAACAAGACCATCGACCAGATATACGATTTGTTCGCAGTCCGTATTATTGTAGATTCCATAAAGGATTGCTATGCAGCATTAGGTGTTATCCACGAGATGTACACACCTATTCCAGGCCGTTTCAAGGACTATATAGCTATGCCAAAGCCTAACATGTATCAGTCCTTACATACTACAGTCATCGGCCCAAATGGTGCACCATTTGAGATTCAGATTCGTACCTACGAAATGCATCGTACATCTGAGTATGGTATCGCTGCCCATTGGAAATACAAGGAGAGCGGAGAGGGCTCTACTGTTATGGGCGAGGAGGAAAAGCTTTCATGGCTTAGAGAAATCCTCGAATGGCAGCAGGAGATTTCCGACAACAAGGAATTCTCTTCTTTATTAAAATCAGACTTAAATCTATTTTCAGATACAGTATTTTGTTTCACACCATCAGGTGATGTAAAGAACTTACCAAATGGTTCAACACCTATTGATTTTGCATATTCCATCCATTCAGCTGTTGGAAATCGCATGATAGGTGCAAAGGTCAATGGCAAGCTGGTTCCTATCGATTATGTCATTCAAAATGGTGATCGTATTGAGATTGTTACCTCGCAAAATACAAATGGACCTAGCCGTGATTGGTTAAATATTGTAAAGAGCTCTCAGGCTAAAAACAAAATCAACCAGTGGTTTAGAACTCAGTCCAAGGACGAGAATATTGCAAAGGGCAAGGAGCTTATTATTAATTCAGCCAAGCAAAAGGGCGTGGATTTAGGTGAGCTCAACAAGCCTAAATATCAGGAATTAATTAAAAACAAATATGGATTCCATAGCTGGGATGATACGCTTGCAGCTGTAGGCCAGGGTGCCATCAAGGAAGGTGCCGTTATCAATAGAATGTTTACAGCATGGCAAAAGGACCATCCTATTAAGGTTACTGATGAAGAGGTTCTCGCTGAGCATACAGGCTCTACAGACAAAATCAGACCAAAGTCTAAAAACGGTATTACAGTTAGCGGCTTATATGATGTATCAGTTCGTTTTTCAAAGTGCTGTAATCCTGTTCCAGGAGACGAAATCGTAGGCTTTGTCACAAGAGGTCGTGGTGTTTCTATCCACCGTACTGACTGCATCAACATGATCAATCTTCCAGAGTTTGAAAAGGAGAGATTGATTGAGGCAGAATGGGCACCAGGTGCTACAGAGGACGGCCAAAAGGGCGGAGTATACCTTACAGAAATAAATATTTACGGAAATAATAGAACGGGTTTATTAGTAGATATTACTCGTATATTTACAGAGCGCGAAATCGATATTGATTCCATCCATTCAAAGACCAGCAAGCAGGGCGTTGCTACCATTACCATCAAGTTTGGCACACAGAGCAAGGAACAGCTGAGAGCTTTGGTAGAGAAGATTAAACAAATCGAATCAATTATCGATGTAGAGAGACCTAGAGGATAATATGAAGGTTAAAAGAGTATTTTTGCCAGTATGTGCAATGAATTGCTATTTGGCTATTAATGATAAGACAAAAGAATGCATAGTAATTGATCCAGGTTCTGCTGCAGAGCGTATCTTTGCTGCCATAGAGGAGGAACAGGTTACACCTGTGGCTATACTTCTTACACATGGACATTTTGATCATGTAGGTGCACTTGAGGAGACAGCAGAAAAATATCACATCCAGGTTTATGCTCATGAAAAGGAGCAGGTAACCTTGGAAACTCCTGAAATCAATCTTTCAGGAGATATGATTTTCAAGCCAACTAAATATAAGGCTGACATTTATTTAAAGGATGAACAGGAACTTGACTTGGCAGGCTTCCATCTTAGATGCTTATTCACACCTGGTCATACACCTGGAGGCTGTTGCTATTATTTTAAAGATGAGGGCATCTTGTTTACAGGTGATACATTGTTCTGTGGCTCAGTGGGACGTACAGATTTTCCTGGAGGTTCTATGTCACAGCTTGTAAATGGCATTCGCGAAAAGCTTATGGTATTACCAGAGGATACAATTTGCTATCCAGGACACGAATCTGCCACCACCATTGGTGATGAGAAAATGTACAATCCATACTTATAAAATAAAAGGTCAGGTGCATACCTGGCCTGTTTTTATGACTAGGGATTCTGGCAGATTTTCTATTGATTTATAGTTAGAAAGAAATAAGATTTATGATTTATGTAAAGTTAAACGAAGACAATTTTGAATATGACATTTATTCTCTTGTAAAGGCGTTTTATCCAAAGCAGGAGGTAAAGATAGGTACTGACAACGCTCCAGAGGATGAAGATATCCTGTTTACCATGGATGTTCAGTATTCTGACAATGTGCTTACATTAGATGGAAAAAAGGTGGAGATAGATTATTCCAATCGTCCAGATACCAAAAATCGCCTAAAATTGGCTATTTACGAAAGCTTAAGTGAGCGTACTGGTAAAACCTTACCTTGGGGTACATTAACAGGCATTCGCCCTACAAAAATTAGCTTGGGCATGATTGAGGATGGCGCCACAGATGAAGAGGTGGCTTCATACATGAAGGAGACTTACCTTACTTCTCAGGAGAAGATTGACCTTAGCTTGGAGGTTTCACACAAGGAGCATGAACTATTATCAAAGATTGATTATGATAATGGATATTCTGTTTATATAGGCATTCCATTTTGTCCTAGTACTTGTCTCTATTGCTCATTTACATCATATCCAATCGGCCTTTGGAAGAAAAAATTAGATGATTATATCGATGCTCTTGAAAAGGAGATGGCCTTTACTGCCGATGCCTGCAAGGAAAAGAGCCTTACTACGATTTACATAGGTGGAGGTACACCTACATCCTTAGATGAGGAGCATTTAGAGCGATTACTTACACTTATAGATAAATATTTTGATACAAAGTCACTTTTGGAATACACCATCGAGGCTGGAAGACCTGATTCCATTACCTACGAAAAGCTTCAGGTAATGCGCAATCATCCTGTTACTCGTATTTCTATAAACCCACAGACCATGAATCAAAAGACCCTAGATTTAATTGGTAGATTCCATAAGGTTGAGGATATCCATAGAGTATATGGATGGGCTAGAGAGCTGGGATTTAAAAACATTAACATGGACTTGATTCTAGGATTGCCTGGAGAGACTATTGAGGATGTGGAGTATACCCTGTCAGAGGTAGAAAAGCTTGCTCCTGATAATATGACTGTTCATTCATTGGCATTAAAGCATTCTGCCAGATTAAATATCGATAGAGAATCCTATGATGATTACCTAATTGAGAATTCTCAAAAGCATATGGATATATGCCTTGAGGCAGCCCATAGAATGAATATGGTGCCTTATTATTTATATCGTCAAAAGAACATGGCAGCTAATCTTGAAAATATTGGATATGCCACTGCGGGCAATGAAGGTTTGTACAATATCTTGATAATGGAAGAAAAACAAACTATAATGGCACTTGGCTGTGGCTGCTCATGCAAGTATGTTTCAAATCATGGAGCTACAGTTACACGATCAGAGAATGTCAAAGATGTTCAGCTATATATGGACAGAATTGATGAAATGATAGATAGAAAAAGAGAAAGACTTAGAGAGGATTTAAAATGGCTTTAAACAAGAAACCAGTTAACGGAATGAAGGATATCATGCCATATGAGATGGAGGTAAGAGATTACGTTACTTCTATTATCAAGGAGACATATCGTTCATTTGGATTTACACCTATTGAGACACCAGCTATGGAGTCTATAGGAAATCTTTCTAGCAAGCAGGGTGGAGAGAATGAAAAGCTTATCTTCAAGGTAATGAAGAGAGGCGAAAAGCTTAATATTCCTGAGGCTCAGACAGAAGAGGATGTTGTGGATTTTGGTATGAGATATGACCTTACAGTTCCACTTTGCAGATTCTATTCAAACCATGCTAACGAGCTTTCATCACCATTTAAGTCTCTACAGATTGGCTCTGTTTGGAGAGCTGATAGACCACAGCGTGGACGTTATAGACAGTTCACACAGTGTGATATTGATATTTTGGGTGAGCCTAGTAACTTAGCAGAAATCGAGCTTATCCTTGCTACAACAACTACACTTGGACGTATCGGATTCAAGAATTTCGAGATTCGTATTAATGAGCGTAGAATCCTAAAGGCTATGGCAGCTTATGCTGGATTTGAGGAAAAGGATTACGATTCAATCTTCATTATCCTTGATAAGATGGACAAGATTGGTTTGGACGGAGTTTCAAAGGAATTATTAGAAGAGGGCTACGCAAAGGAGTCTATCGACAAATATGTTGAGTTATTCTCATTATTAGAGAATGTTTCTGATGTTTCAAAGGGAATGGATTTACTCCTCGACAAGCTCGGTGAGTTCCTTGATACAGAGGTTGCTGATTGGATGCGTGAGATTGCAGCAGCAGTTAATGCTACAAAGGAAGCACAGTTCGAGTTAGAATTTGATCCAACACTTGTACGTGGTATGAGCTATTACACAGGTACAATTTTTGAAATCGCTATTCCAGAGTTTGGTGGCAGCTGCGGTGGCGGCGGTCGTTACGACAAGATGATTGGAAACTTTACAGGTCAGAGCACACCAGCTTGTGGCTTTTCAATTGGTTTTGAGAGAATTATTCTTCTCCTTATGGAGCAGGGATTCAAGGTACCACACGAAGGCAAGAAGGTAGCATACCTTGTAGAAAAGGGATGCCCAGCAGAAAAGCTTGCAGATATTATGTCTCAGGCAAAGGCTGCTCGTGCTGAGGGACAGACAGTCCTTGTTGTTCGTATGAACAAAAACAAAAAGTTCCAGAAGGAACAGCTTTCAAATGATGGCTACGAAGAGTTTGTAGAATTCTTCAATCGTTAATAGATTGCAAATTAAAACACCTATAGCTTTAAGCTATAGGTGTTTTTGTTTTATCTTGCGCGAATATCTAGAATTTCTCCAATGTACATTATGTGATTGTCTCCGGCGTGTTTGCCTGCATAGAATTTTTCCATAATGTCATTTTCCAAAATGGAATTAGGAGTAATGTGTACCTTTGCAAGCTTTTTGCAGAGAATCAAGAAATTGGCTTCGTCTATGTATGGCACATCCATGGCATGAGCCAATGTGATTTTGCATTCTGCCAGCTTGTCCTCATTTCTACCGCTAAGGGCATCTAGAATCTTTAGTATCTGTTTATTGGCCTTTGCTTCCATATCAAAGAAGCATGCAGAAAAGGTCTCGGAATTATCTAACAGCTCCACAGTGTATCGACTCTCCCTAACAAAAATGTAGGCAACATTTTTGTCCCAAAGTCTTCCAACTCCGCCAAAATGAGATGAGGTAGCGTTGGCTTTACCGTTGGCTTCACTGACAATAGCGATGCCCTCGTCTTCAAATTTTTTAATTGGATTCCATTCTAGCATATCGATTGGATAAGGTTGAAAAGTGTGCATAAAGTCCTCCCTTTTATTCTTAAAGGTTGTTTGACTGTATAAATTTTAAAAATTCATGCTCCGGAAGTGGAGTAGAAAAATAGTATCCTTGAATGTAGTCTACGCCGAGAATTCTCATGGCTTCCACCTGATCGCTGGTCTCGATTCCCTCGGCAACGATTTTTAAATCGAGGATGTGGGCCATATCAACTATAGCCTCCATGACAGCCTTTGCTCTTTTGCTATTAAAATATTCCTTAGTTAAATGCTTATCTAGCTTTATGATATTCACAGGCATGTCTATTACATAGTTTAGATTAGAGCTGCCTGATCCAAAATCGTCCAGGGAAATATTAAATCCCATGCTGCTTAGCTTATTAAGATTATCGGAGAAAATATCCTGATTCCTAAGGAACGAGGTCTCTGTTACTTCTAAGTTAATAAGCTCATTTGGAACATTGTATTTTTTTAGCAAATCCTGAAAGCGAGTAGGAAATATAGGGTTTTCACATTGCGAAGCAGACAGATTTAATTCAATCTGCTCTATTCCCAGTCGCTGTATTTTATAGGTATCCATAAAGGATAAAGCTTTTCTGTAAATGGCGTCAGACAATGCAACGATTCGGCCGGTCTCTTCCACAATAGGAATAAATTCGCTAGGCATTACTAGCTTATCATCAGATAGTCTGATGCGTACAAGGGCTTCTGCCGATGTAAATTTATTTTCTGCCACATTGTAGATTGGTTGATAGTGAACCTCTATTTGATTATTTGCTATGGCATTAACAACAAGGTTTTCCACATCCTTTTTTACCCTAAGACTGGCTACAGCTGTGGAGTCGATTATAATCTCATCCTTTGTGGCTATAGAATGTTCATTAGGCATAAAGTCTGTTAAAACAGATAGTAGCTCGGTGGCATTATCCACTATGCGGCTATCTGGAACAATCATATAAAAAGGTCGCAGCAATGTGATGGCACCTGAAATATCAGGATTATCTTCTACAGATTGAATATAATTTGCAATCTTAAATTTTGTGCTTTCCATGAAGTCTGTATTATCAAATACCAAAATAAAATAGCCCTCGAAGGTATCGAATATTTTGGCGCTATTAATAGTAAATAAGAAATCTGAAAGCATTTCTATTGTCTGATGTAATAGGGCTGCATCAGAGTTTGATTCTGCAGTTGTTTTAAAGGAAATCATCATAACTGAAAATCTTTTTTTATCTAGGTAAAGGTAATCGATGTATTCCTTTATAACAGCTGAACTAAAATGTCCTGTACGTCTAGAAATCGGCGCTTCAGGATTTTCCACCTCAAAAAATATAATAAGAACACCGATGGAAATGGCGAAGCTAATAATCAAAAGCTTTGGATTGAAAAATTGTATAAATGCAGCAAAGCCCCAGACAATTGCAGTGAATATAATTGCATGTCTTTTTTTAGACTTAATATACTGCCGTAGCTTAAATGAGTAGTATAAAATCACCAGCGTATACAATGAACTAATACAATAGGTGGCATATACCGCTAGGCCCTTTGCATATACATAACGGCCATCAAAGTAGGTGGATATTGGCAGGTATAGGGTAACTATGATGCCAATTACATAAAAGATATGGGCTCCTACCTTTTTCAATTGATCCTCGGCATTTCCATATCTTTCTACAATCTCGGCAATAGTATAAGAAAGAACGGAAAAAATCGTTGATTCTATACTTATTAAATACAATTTATTTACAAATAAAACTATTGATTGATTAAATAAATAAGAATGTGAGATAAAATAGCAAGCTGTCATGTCAAGAATTAAGCATGTCAAAATTGAATATAAGGTTAGTTTAAAACTGCGCTCTGAAGCCAATCCCATGGTAGGCTGTCTTCTATAGAAGATTAGCAGCATGAGAATGATAATCAGACCGCAAAATTGAGAAGTAATATTCATATTTTTCAGTCCTTTTTGCTAATAATTCATCTTGATTATATCAGACAGAAAAAGGAAAATGATAAATGATACAGAATTTTCAAACATTGTTCAGACTTTATAAAATAATCTCAATTTAGCACACTAAAGTATTGACGCATAAGTTCAAAAGTACGATAATAAGGAAAAATTGGCAGAAATAATGTTATAAAAAGTTGGAGGCGTATTATGGATATCAGATTTGAAGAAAGAAAGGTTCTAAAGGAAAAGCCAGACGAGAAAAATCTTGGATTTGGTAAATATATGACTGATTACATGTTTGTATGTGATTGGGATAGAGAGATTGGCTGGCACGATGCAAGAATTGTACCAGAGGGACCAATCGAATTAGACCCAGCATGTATGACACTTCACTATGCTCAGGAAACCTTTGAGGGTATGAAGGCATATCGTAGAGAAGACGGAAAGATTCAGTTATTTAGACCTGAAATGAATGCAAAGAGAATGATCAATTCAAATGAGCGTCTTTGCATGCCAGCCTTCCCAGTAGAAGACTTTGTAGCAGCTGTAAAAGCACTTGTAAAGGTTGAGGAGGCATGGGTTCCTTCAGAGAAAGATACTTCACTTTATATTAGACCATTTATGTTTGCAACAGAGGCAGCACTCGGCGTACATATGGCAAAATCTTACAAATTCATGATTCTTTGTTGTCCAGTTGGCGCTTATTATGCAACAGGACTTGACCCAGTAAAGATTTTAGTAGAAAATGAATTAGTACGAGCAGTTGCTGGCGGTACTGGTTTCACTAAATGTGGTGGAAACTATGCTGGTTCAATCGCTGGTCAGGTAAAGGCAGAAAAGCTTGGCTACTCACAGGTACTTTGGCTTGATGGAAACGAAAGAAAGTATGTTGAGGAAGTTGGCACTATGAACATTATGTTCAAGATTGCTGGAGAAATCTGGACAGCACCAATCGTTGGAACAGTTCTTCCAGGTGTTACCCGTGATTCTATGATTCATCTTCTTAGAGATTGGGGATACAATGTTAGAGAAGAGCGCTTAGCAATTGATGACCTTATGAAAGCAGGCCATGATGGCACTCTTGAGGAGGTCTTCGGAACAGGAACAGCAGCAGTTATTTCTCCTGTTGGGGAGCTTAGATACAAAGATGATGTTGTTGTAATAGGTGGAGGAGAAACTGGCGAGTTGACTCAAAAGCTATATGACACCTTAACAGGTATTCAGTGGGGTCGCTTACCAGATAAATACGGATGGACTCAAACAATCGAATAGATTTAACTCAAGAAATAAATAATGGAGAGATGCAGTCTCTTCAGGATGTTTTTTGCCACACCAATGACATGTATGTCATGGGTGTCAGCAAAAAATATGGTCAAATCACTGCCTTCTCAGGCGACAAGTCTGAGGAGGAGTTTGTTGACGACCATTTTAGTTCGCAATTACGTAGAGAAATTATGGATTCCTTTGTGGACGGTGACGCTGAAAATATAATTGAGCGTTACGGCACAGAGGATTATTTATTATATAGAGGTGTTGCAATCCGAGGCGATGCAGGGGAGCTAGTTGGCGTGTGGCTATGCTTTGGTGTGGATGCTACAGCTATCCCAGAGGATGTTTATTTGCCTGCAGAGATTAGACGCACTTCCTTAGAGAGCTTTGACAAGGCCATCAGCCTTTTAGAGACACTTACCAAATACTATTTCTCTGAAAAACTGAGAACAATTGCCCTAAAGCAGCAGTTGGATGCAGAAAATGATTACCAAAAGAACATGGAATATCGTCTAAAGAAAAACGAAATTATGACAGATATTCTTAGACACCTGGAGTCAGAGGATTCCTTTACAAGGGTTTCAGATGAGGTACTAAAGCAGTCAGCTGTTTATTTAGAATGCTCAAATACAGCATTGCTTAGACTCAGTCCTGATGGTACCACTGTGGATATGATTTCAGAATGGGCCCAGGAAGGTGCAAAAAGACTTTCGCCAGACTGTCAGGAAAAGCCAATAGAAGAGGTTCCATTTATGAATGGAAAGCCATACACTATTTCGGCAGACGCTGAGCTACCAGCCAGCTTTGAAAAATTATTTTCTGAGTATGACATAAAAGCAGGTATTTTCCTGCCAATCAGTGTAAATAATGCATCTGCAATGTATGTTTGCTTCATGTCCATTGGCACAAAGAAAAAATGGACCGTAGATGATTTACGCTTTGCCAATGATATAAAGCGAATTTTGCATACAATCCTAGCAAAGAAGATTACCAAAAATTCTCTTGCCAGCTCTTACAATGCTCTAGAGGCTATTTTACAAAATGCCTCCTATGGCGTGGCAGTTTCTGATGTGGAGAAAAAACAGCTTCTTTATACTAATGATACTTTTTCTGAAATGTTTTCAGATCAGATAGACAGAGTGGCCATCGAGGAATTGCTTTTTGACAAGCGAAATGTGCTAAATGAATTTAGTGGATATTCCGCAAATGGTTCAGGAAAATGGTACGACATCAATTTCGCCACTATTAAATGGGTTGACGGTCGTGAGGTTAGACTTACCACCTTCTATGACATTACGGATTTGAGAGCTTATCAGAAAAAGATAGAAAAGCAGGCTCAGGAGGATATCCTTACAGGATTATTCAATAGACAGGCTTGTGAAAAGGATATTTCAGCAGAGTTTAGCTTTGTGAAAAAGACAGGCAAAGAGTTTGCTGTATTAATGCTTGATCTAGATGATTTTGCAAACATAAACGAGGGATTGGGACACAAGGTTGGTGACAAGCTGTTAAAATACATCTCTCGTACAATAAATGATATTAATCACATAAATGGAAAGGTTTATAGAATTGGCGGAGACGAATTTGCCGTTTTAATAGACCACGAGATTTATCCTCAGTTAGATATTATCGTTAAAAGAATACGCAATCTATTTGAGAACCCATGGGTAATCGATGGACAGGAATACTATTGCACTATGAGTATGGGTGGAATAAAGGGATCAGATGCCTCCGATTCTGCCAGCGTATTTACACGACTTAATATTGCTTTACATGAAGCAAAGAAAAAAGGCAAAAACAGATTCCAGTTTTATGATGCAGACACAGACACGGTTGCAGCAGAGCGCCTAAAGATGGAGCAGGCTATGCGTAGAGCTGTGGAAGAGGACTGCAAGGAATTTGTTGTATTATATCAGCCTATTATGGAATTTAAAGAGGGTGTTACAGTTTGCTGTGGCGCAGAGGCACTGCTTAGATGGGAGTCAGAGGAGTTAGGACTTATCATGCCAGAGGAATTTATTCCAGTGGCAGAGCATCTAGGACTTATCACTCAAATCGGTGACAAGGTGCTAAAGGAGGCCGCAAAGAGCTGCAAGCATTGGAATGATTTTGGACACCCTGAATACAAGATAAATGTAAATCTATCAGTGGTTCAAATCACTCAGTCAGATATTGTTGAAAAGATTCGAAAGACCCTAGAGGATACAGCTATTGATCCAGTAAATCTCACCTTGGAGGTTACAGAATCACTGGCAATAAATGACATAGATAGAATGATTTCAATTTTAGATGATATTCGTGCATTGGGATGTAGAGTAGCCCTAGACGATTTTGGTACAGGCTATTCATCATTAAATCATATTAAGCGAATGCCAATAGATACAATCAAGATAGACAAGATTTTTGTTCAGGATGTTGATTCTGATAATTTCTCAGAGGCATTTGTAAAGACTGTTTCTGAATTGGCAGATACCCTAGGTATAAATGTTTGTGTCGAGGGTGTTGAAGAGGACAAGCAGCTAGATATGATTGGTCGATTCTCAGTAAATCTTGCCCAGGGCTTCTTATTTGATAAGCCACTTTCAAATGAGGAGTTTGAAAATAAATATTTGTAGTAGAAAGGGAAAGTAATGTACACACTAAAGGACATTAAAACAACAGATCCAGAAATCGCAGAGGCAATTGTAAAGGAGTACAATCGCCAGTCAGAACACATTGAGCTTATTGCATCAGAGAACTGGGTATCTCCAGCTGTTATGTCAGCTATGGGATCAGTTCTTACAAACAAGTATGCAGAGGGCTACCCAGGGAAGCGCTATTATGGCGGATGCCAGGAGGTAGATGTGGTAGAAGATCTTGCCAGAGAGAGAGCAAAGGAGTTATTTGGTTGTGACTATGTAAATGTTCAGCCACACTCAGGCGCTCAGGCCAACATGGCAGTTCAGTTTGCGGTTTTAAAACCAGGCGACACTGTTATGGGAATGAATCTTGATCACGGCGGACATTTAACACATGGTTCACCAGCCAACTTCTCAGGTGTCTACTTTAATATTGTTCCTTATGGTGTTAACGATAATGGCTTCATTGATTATGATGAGGTAGAGAGAATTGCCTTAGAGTGCAAGCCTAAAATGATTATTGCAGGTGCATCAGCATATTGCAGAAAGATTGACTTCAAGCGTTTCAGAGAAATCTGTGACAAGGTTGGAGCAGTGTTATTTGTAGATATGGCTCACATTGCAGGTCTTGTTGCAACAGGCCTTCACGAGAGTCCTGTACCTTATGCAGATATTGTTACTACAACTACACACAAAACATTACGTGGACCACGTGGTGGTATGATTATGGCTACAGCAGAGGCAAATGAAAAATATAACTTCAACAAGGCTGTTTTCCCAGGTATTCAGGGGGGACCACTTATGCATGTTATCGCTGGAAAGGCTGTTTGCTTCAAGGAAGCCCTTACTCCGGAATTCAAGGAGTATGGTGCGCAGATAGTAAAGAACGCACAGGCTCTTTGCAAGGGCTTACAGGATAGAGGAATCAAGATTGTATCAGATGGTACAGACAATCATTTGATGCTTATTGACCTTACTCCATTTGATTTAACTGGAAAGGCAGTAGAAAAGCTTCTTGATGATGCCCATATCACAGCAAATAAAAATACTATTCCAAACGATCCAAAGTCACCATTCGTTACCTCTGGTATCAGATTAGGTACTCCTGCAGCTACAACAAGAGGCCTAAAGGAGGCTGACTTTGATCAGGTTGCAGAGGCAATCGCTATTGTTATTAAAGAGGGCGAGGCAGGCGTAGAAAAGGCACGCGCTATCATCAAGACTCTTACAGACAAGTATCCACTTCCAGGTGGTGCAGAGTTTGAGGCAGAATTATAATTAAAGAATAATGAAAGAGCTTCAATCAGGTAGAACTGATTGAAGCTCTTTTTTAATTACATGCATATAGTTGTGTGGAAAGTGTAGAGCGACTGTGGTCCTTATTAAACACTAGGTCGTTTTGATTAAAATAAGTATAGGAATTTACTCCGGTGATTTCTGAAATACAATCATTCCAGGTTAAATCTACATTGACAAATTTTCCATTAATATAAACGATATTCCAAGCGTGTGTTTCACCCATTGACTCTCCTGTTACATAGTAGCAAGGTATGCCAACTCTTTGACAGGCAACCTGAAAGGCTCTGGCATATCCAGCACAGACGCTGGAGCCGCAGGTTAAAGCAGAATAAGCACTTTGATTTAGAATGCTTGATTCGTTGTAGGTATTCATTGCACAGATTGTGTCGTGTATATATTTTTCCTTTTCTAATGCTGTAGGAAATTTGTTTGCTTCCTTTACTATATTGTCTAAAACGGTGTTATAATTAACCTGTGCAACAGCAAATTCAGCAGGCGTAAAGCCGAATTTTAGCTGTAATTTTTTCACGTTGCCCCTTGGGTCAACAGAATATTTATAAGAAGTGTTCACCCAATATAATTCAGGATGGTCATTAAAGAGAGCATTCATTGCATTCTCAAGACCAGCCTCAGTTATTACCATATCAAGTACAAATAAATCAGAATTGTAGGCCAAGCTGTTTTCGTAGGCCTGGTTATAAGCAGACTGTTCTGCTTCATTTAAAAGTGCATGATATGGATAAAGAACAATATTAGGACTTTCTGCAGCATGTGCAGAAATAGGAGAAAATGAACAAAGTAAAATAGCTGCTGATATGACAGCATCCTTTATTAGTTTTATTAAATTAAAGCTATCAATTAGACGAGCCTTCAATGTATCGCCTCCTTATTTTGTATAGTTATCCATAATAAGAGCTTTTATTGTGTAGATATTATATATAATGTTTTTGTCCAAATATTGTAGAAATGGGTGCTTCACAAACATTTCATAAAATAATACACATGTGTGTATTTATGGCGCTTTGTACTAGAATATATACCGGTTTCATAATTGACAAAAATTTATCAATTACTGTATATTTGTATAAAGAGAGCCTGACTTTTTAGTTACTTGGAGGAAATATGACAGACTACAAAGTTATAGAAGTAAAGGAAAGCATCTTAGAGGATAATGATGCAGATGCGGAGGTTCTTCGCAAGGAGCTCAAAGCTCAAAAGACATGTTTAATAAATCTCATGTCATCGCCTGGAGCAGGCAAAACCACCACATTATGCCAGACTATCGCCCGTTTAAAGGACGAGATGAATATCGGTGTAATGGAGGCTGATATCGATTCTGATGTAGACGCCGCTACTATTACAGCAGCAGGTGCTCGTGCAATTCAGATACATACAGGAGGAATGTGCCATTTAGATGCAGACATGACACGTCAGGGTCTTAGGGAGTTTGGTACAGAAGATTTAGATCTTGTATTCCTGGAAAACGTTGGTAACTTAGTATGTCCAGCAGAATTTGATACCGGTTCATCA
Source organism: Pseudobutyrivibrio sp. (assembly GCA_024693775.1). Classification (GTDB taxonomy): domain Bacteria; phylum Bacillota; class Clostridia; order Lachnospirales; family Lachnospiraceae; genus Pseudobutyrivibrio. The sequence continues at coordinate 12,311 of JAILKL010000120.1, read as the reverse complement.
AAGAATGCTATGATTCTCTCAGTTCCTGAGGGAGACGACAAGCCACACAAGTATCCACTGATGTTCTCAGTATGTGACGTGGTTCTTATCAACAAATGCGATACACTAAAAGTGTTCGAAGATTTTTCAAAAGAAGCAGTAGTAGAGCAAATCCATAAGCTTAATCCAAATGCAAAGGTTATTTTCGTTACAGCTAAAACTGGCGAAGGCTTTGATGAGTGGATTGACTGGTTGAGGGGCCAGGTCGCTGATTGGAAAAACTAAGCTAATAAATAGAGCTTTTTTTGAGGTATGAGTAGCTCCAATAGGAGCAAATAATTAATTACAAGGGTTGTAAAAGGAGGAAAAGTTAATATGGGTATCGGACCAGACAGATTGGGTGATTTCCATCCAGCTTGGGTAGAGGAGTTAAAGGACGAGGATATGCGCCCTGAGATTCTCGAGCTTGGAAAGACTATCACTGACAGAGCAAAGATTAAGCTTGGTCTTCAGAAGATCACAAAGTATGATCCAGAGTACTGGGCTGTTGCAAAGCTTGCACCAACAAAGGAAATCGCAGAGCTTGCACTTTCAATGGGAGGCATCAGAAAGCCAAAAACTTTCGCACAGCTTCTCGACATTACTGGTTTAGACGAGGAAACTCTTAAAGAAAGACTTGAGAAGGCTAGCTACACAGGACTTCTTGAGTGGAACTATGAAAACGAAGCTCATGAAAAGCAGTGGGTACTTCCTATGTTTGTACCTGGTTCTGCAGAATTTTCAAATATGAATCAGGATTTCTTAAATGAAAATCCTGAGATGGGACGCTTCTTTGAGCGAATGAGCCGTCTTCCACTAGAGGGACTTACACACATGGTACCACCAGGAGGCGCTGGCATTGGTATGCACGTTATTCCTGTAGAAGAGGCTATCAGCATGGAGCAGGAAGCAATTGGTCTTGAGAAGATTTCTTATTGGCTCGACAAATACGAGGGAAAATATGCAAAGAGCCCATGCTCATGTCGTCTTTCTAGAAAGACATATGACGAGGGCTGTGCAGATGATCCTGAGGGTTGGTGTATCGCTGTAGGCGATATGGCCGACTATGTAGTAGAGACAAACAAGGGTGGCGAGTACATTACACGTGAGGAAGCTCTTGCAATTTTTAAGCAGGCTGAGGACAATGGATTCGTTCACCAGATTACAAATATCGATGGTGAAAACAAGATTTTCGCTATCTGCAACTGTAATGTAAATGTATGCTATGCACTTAGAACATCACAGTTATTTAATACACCTAATATGTCACGTTCTGCATATGTAGCGCATGTTACAGCAGAGGATTGTGTTGCCTGCGGTAAATGTGTTGAGGCTTGCCCAGCTGGTGCTGTAAAGCTTGGCCAGAAGATTTGCAAGGCTGACGGTAGCCAGGTAGCATATCCAAAGCATGTTCTTCCAACAGAGAAGAAGTGGACTACAGACGATTGGAACGATGATTATCGCGACACTAATAGAATCAATTGCTATGATACTGGTACAGCTCCATGTAAGACAGCTTGTCCAGCACACATTGCTATCCAGGGTTATCTTCGTATGGCAGCTCAGGGCCGTTACAAAGAGGCTCTTGCTCTTATCAAGCAGGACAACCCACTTCCAGCTATCTGTGGTCGTGTATGTAACAGACGTTGCGAGGCTGCTTGTACTCGTGGGACTATCGACGAGGCTATCGCAATTGATGAGGTTAAGCGTTTCTTAGCTGAGATGGATTTAAAGGCTGAGACACGTTACATTCCAAAGAAGATTGTTCCTTCGCAGAAGGGTGAATTTACAGAAAAGGTTGCTATTATTGGTGCAGGTCCTGCAGGTCTTTCTTGCGCTTACTATCTTGCACTTAAGGGATATCATCCTACAATCTTCGAGAAGAGCAAATATCCAGGTGGTATGCTTCGTTATGGTATTCCATCATTTGTTCTTGAAAACAATGTTATTGATGCCGAGATCGATATTATCAAAGAGCTTGGTGTAGATATTAAATGCGGCGTAGAGGTAGGCAAGGACATTACTCTTGATGAGTTACGTGGACAGGGCTACAAGGCATTCTATGTTGCTATTGGTTGCCAGGGAGGCAACAAGCCAGGAGTTCCTGGTGATGATGCTATCGGTACACAGACAGCTGTTGATTTCCTTCATGAGGTTTCTGAAAACGAGGCTTATGATATCAAGGGCGATGTAGTTGTTATCGGTGGTGGAAACGTTGCTATCGATGTTGCTCGTTCAGCTCGCCGTGTTGGCAATGAAAAGGTTTCTATGTTCTGCCTTGAGACTAGAGATATTATGCCAGCTTCTGCAGAGGAAATCGAAATCGTTGAGGCTGAGGGCGTTGAGCTCAACTGTGGTTGGGGTCCAAAGGAAGTTCTCGTTGACGAGGCAGGCGCAGTAAAGGGCATCGTATTAAAGAAGTGTACTCGTGTAAAGGATGAGAATGGTAGATTCTCTCCACAGTACGATGAAAACGATACAATGACAGTAGAGTGCAAGCACGTTATCTTCTCAGTGGGACAGCGTAGCGTATACGGAGATCTCTTCAAGGGCTCAAAGGTTGTTATCGAGCGTGGACCAAAGGCTGATGCTCTTACATACCAGACAGATGAGCCAGATATCTTTGTTGGTGGTGATATGTACACAGGTCCTAAGTTTGCAATTGATGCAATTGCAGCAGGTCGTGAGGGTGCTATTTCTATCCACAGATTTGTACAGCCACATAGCTCACTTACAATCGGACGTAACCGTCGTGATTTCATCGAGCTCAATAAGGACGATATCCGTATTGACGATTATGATCACAGCCCACGTCAGATTCCTGGAGTATCAAAGACTACAGTTACTGGAGAGCTTACATTCCGTGACAAGACAGTAGAGCTTACAGAAGAGCAGATTAAAAAGGAGACAGCTAGATGTCTCAAGTGCGGCGCTTCTGTTGTTGATGAAAACAAGTGTATCGGATGTGGTGTATGTACTACAAAGTGCGAATTCGATGCAATCAAGCTTTACCGAGAGCATCCAGAGTGCTCTAAGATGACACCTTCTGAGGACAAGCTAAAGCATGTATTACCATACGGCTTAAAGCAGGCAGTAAAGGTTCGTTTTAAAGGCTCAAAAAGATAATTTGAAATGATTAAATATCCAATAGGTGGTGAGTTCACTGCCTATTGGTTTTTTTATTGAAAAAATTCGATTATAATATTAATATATTTTTTTGGTGAGTGAATTTAAATAAACTGGAGACTAATATGAAAAATATTTATTTGTTTGCGGATGGAGCAGGAGAAGCAGTACGTACCATTTTGGTTGTATACCTGATTCTGACCTTTGCTTTTACATTATATTCAGTACTTAGAATGTATTTCATCGAAAAGATGAGCAATGACGTAAAGGGTGGAAAGCTCAGAGTCAAAAAGCTAAAGGCAGATGGTAGATTTACACAGATTCCTGTATATTCCATCGAGGAAATGAAGGCAGATAAAAAGAAAAATGATGTACGCCTTATGTATTTCCCAAGTGATAATCCTACTAGCAAGAGATTTGTAGTAATCCTGCCTGGAGGAGGCTATGCACATCTTTGTACAAAGCAGGAGGGATATCCTTTGGCTGCTGCCCTCAATAGAATGGGAGTAAATGCCTTTATTTTAGAGTATAGAACAGGTATTTCCTGCACAGCCTTCGGACCTATGGAGGACCTAGGCAAAGCATTACAGTTAATAGAGAAAAATCAGGAGAAGTGGAATATCACCATGGAAGGCTATGCACTCATGGGATTTTCAGCAGGCGGAAACCTTGCAGGCATTTTTGCCAGTCACAAATTTGGCTATATGGATTATCAGCTTCCAAAGCCTGCAACAATCATCCTAGGATACCCATGGACCTGCGTAAACGATTGGTTACACCATCCATATTGGAATATTTGGATTGGTATATTGGGAGTATGGCTTTCAAATCGAGGAAGCTTCCATATGTTTGGATTATCGCATATACGTAGAGGACGTGAGCTTCTAGATGTGCAAAAGTATATCGAGGAGGACTACCCACCTACATTTATGTATTCAGGTTCCTGGGATGTACTTGTCCCAGCCAGCAGACATGCAGATGTGTTTGATTCATGCCTGAAAAAGCATAATATTAAGCATATCTATGAAAAGCATTTTGGAGTGCCACATGGCATAGGGCTAGGCCGTCATACAAAAGCAGATGGCTGGTTAAATAGAGCAGTAGAGTTCTGGTATTCAAATATTCAGTAATTAAAAAGAGTCCCTCACTTTCACGTGAGAGACTCTTTATTTTATTCTGGGAATGTTTCTGCTAAATCACAGATAGTCTTTACGCACATTTCCTCGCCTAATGTACCGCTGTCTAGCATAACATCATATTCGCGGAAATCGCCCCAATTTTTGTCTGTATAATATTTGTAATAGGTTTTTCTCTGCTTATCCTTTTTAGCAAGTCTTTTTTCAATACTAACGTTTTCGATATTTTCGTATCTTTCTAAGACTCTCTTTTTTCTGTGCTCCATATCAGCGTGAATCATTACATTGAGGCTGCGGATACCTTCCTTACGAAGAATATAATCAGCACAACGACCAACGATTACACATGGTCCCTTTTTAGCACATTCGAGGATAACCTTTTTCTGCGCTATAAAGATTTCGTCCTGTGGACTTTGGAAGTACATAGAGCCTGCTGAAGAAATATCAAACCACATTGCTGTGGATGAAGTATATTCGCCTTGAGTCTCGATTAACTCTTTTGCATAGCCGCTTTCCACGGCAACTCTATTTACGATTTCACCGTCGTAAAAAGGGATGTTAAGTTGTTTTGCAACCTTTTCGCCAATGCTATGGCCACCGCTGCCGAACTCTCTACTGATTGTAATAACTGGATACATAGTGGTGCCCTCCTATAAGACAATTATTTAAGATTCCGTATAGCAAATTTATTGTAAAAATAACCAATGAATCCTTACTTATATTTTAAAAGTTTGCACACAAAAAGTCAAAAAGAGTCTCATTTGTCAGATTATTAATCTCTGCCCCAGAGGAAGCCTCTTCACTGCTATCACCACAGATATCTACACCTATAATTTTATGATTGTGGAAAATATCTTTTAGCATGGAAATCATTGTGGGCAATGTCATATCACCCTGATCCCAATCCGTAATTGCGTATTCTGTGGAAAGAACATCCTTGTCTATAGAAATATATATAGGAAGGTCGTTAGGAATGCTTTTTGGCGGTATTTCCTGGCCTACGCCATACGTATATACGTTATTAAGGTGAGGTAGTGTTTCCTGAGATTCTAGTACCCAGCCTCCACAGGAGGTAATAGAGCCAAAACTAGGTGGTTGATTGTCAGGATGGTGGTCGAATAGCACGAGATTGAAGGGCTCATCAATCATAGAAAGCCATAGTAATGATAGATAATGGTAATTGCCGGAGTCGATAAAATGAATGCCATCCACAGGGCAATCCTTTATGGATTCTGTGATGGTGCTTTTGGCAGCATCATCTAGATAGCATCTGGTGCCCTCCAATTCTCTAAAGTCTTTTATTATTAAGTTTTTCTGTGATTTATAAAATGACTGATACTCGTAAGCATCAGTCATTTTTAAGATTGTAATATTCATATGTTTATTGTAAACGATTTTTAAAATTTTTTCATTTTTGATTGTTCGTTCCAACATTTTCCTGCATTCTTAAGTTTTGGGACATGATGTGAGGTGGCCAGCTCTTTCCAGATAGTTGGATGGAATAGCATTAGAATTGGGAACAATTCCAGTCTGCCAGCCAGCATATCAATAATAAGAATGATCTTTGAAAAATTGTTGAAAAAGCCAAAGTTCAAGGCTGGTCCGACCTTGCTAAGACCAGGACCAATGTTACTCATGGTGGCTATAACAGCTGTGAATACAGTTGAAAAATCCAAATTCTCAAAGGACAAACAAAATGTACTGATAAAGAAAATAATCATAAAAGTACCGAAGAATACATTGTTTGAACGTATTGTATCATGGTCTACTGGCTTGCCATCCATCATGGTCTTACGGACGCTACGTGGATGAATATAGCTGATTAATTCCTTGTGTACGGCCTTTCCCATTAAGATAAAACGGGATACCTTTATACCGCCACCAGTGGAACCTGCGCAGGCGCCTATGAACATAAGGATAACCAGTACACAGCGGCTTGCCTGTGGCCATAGGGCAAAGTCTGTAGTAGAAAAACCAGTTGATGACTGCACAGAAGTAACCTGGAAGGCTGCCTTTGTGAGAGCATCAAATAGTCCGGCGCTGCTGCTCAAGGTGTTTATAGTGATAATGCCTACTGAAGCAACTGTAAGTAGGGCATACATTCTTACCTCTTCCATTTTGAAGGCATCCTTTGCATGATGGAAAAGGATGTAGTAATAGAAGTTGAAATTTACACCAAATATAAACATGAAGGTAGCGATTATCCACTGACAAGCAACATTAAAGTCAGCACAGCTATCTGCGTATATACCAAATCCACCAGTACCAGCAGTGGCACAGGCTGTATTAATCGCCTCGAATGGAGACATACCTGCAATCAATAGAAAAACAATCTCTAAACCACAAAGACCTAGATAAATAATATAAAGCATTTGTGCTGTGTTCTTTAGCTTTGGTACAAGCTTTCCAACTGATGGGCCAGGAGATTCTGCCTTCATAAGGTTGAACTGTGTGCCATCACCTCCGGCTAGAGGAATGACTGTAAGAAGGAATACAAGTACTCCCATACCACCGATAAGATGTGTAAAGCTTCGCCAGAATAAAGAAGCATGGCTGAGTAGCTCTACATTATCGATTACCGATGCACCAGTGGTGGTAAAGCCTGAAACTGCCTCAAATAATGCGTCGATATATGTAGGAATTTCGCCGGTAAGATATAGAGGAAGGGCCCCAATTGCTGAGAGCGCTACCCATGATGCACCTGTGCAGAAAAATCCTTCTTTTAAATAAAAAGCAAATCTTTTAGGACGTAAATTTGAATTGATTACGCCGATTATTAGGCATGGAAAAGCGACAATAGCGTATTCCATCCATTCTGATTCGTGATATATAAATGCCACAAGAACTGGAAGCAATAAAAACAATCCTAGAAATCCTATGACATATCCTAAAACAAAGCGAATTACCGATTTATTCATTAAAAGTTACCTCAAAGTATCTAAAATTGTAGCGAATCCAGTGTGTGTAGTGACAACGATTACAGTGTCATTTACCTCAATGGTATCAGAACCTGTAGGAATGATGATTTTACCATTTCTATTAATGGCAGCCACCAACACATTATCCTTGAAGGATAATACAGAGAAAGGCACGCCTGTAGCCTTTGATTCTTCTCTGATTTTGAATTCAATAGCCTCAACTTTTTGATCAAGAAGATGGTAGAGAGTAAGGATATCATCTCCATCACCAGATGCACTTTTAGCTCTAACATAAGCGATGATTGATTCCGCAGTAATATGTCTAGGATAAACAACGGAGCCTAGGTTTAGCTGTGAAAGTACGTTATCAAAATTAATACGGTTTACCTTTGTAACCACCTTTGTGTCACTGACCTGGTTGGCATAAAGGGTGAGCAAAATGTTTTCCTCGTCAATTCCTGTAAGAGGAACAAAGCTTTCTACGTATTCGATACCCTCCTCACGAAGAAGAGCCTCGTCGCCGCCATCACCATTTATAATGGTGGCCTTTGGTAGAGCAACTGCTAATTCCTCGCAACGTTCCTTATTTCTTTCGATAATGCGTACGTTGATTTTACTTTGTAATAATATTTTGGCTAAGTAATATGAAGCCTTTCCACCACCAACAATCAGGCAATCCTTTACCTGACGTGTCTTGAATCCGATTTCACCTAGGAAAATACGGGCGAAACGTCTAGTACCAACAGCAAGGACAATATCTCCTGCATTTAGCACAAAATCACCGGATGGGATGGTTACCTCAGAGCCACGCTTTACAGCTGTAATGAGCACACGGCTTGTTATTGTTGAATTTAGGTCTTTAATGGCCAGGCCATTTAGAACATTGCCTTCATCGATTTTGAATTCAACCATTTCTGATTGGCCGTGGGCAAAAGAAGAAACCTCTAAGGTAGAAGGAAGAGATAGTATAGAAGAAATCTCTTGAGCTGCTTCTAATTCAGGGTTAATAATCATTACAAGACCTAATTTTTCTTGTAGATATGAAATTTCTTTTGAATAGTCTGGGTTTCGAACTCGAGCGATAGATGCACAGTCACCAACCTGCTTTGCAATTGTGCAGCAAAGAAGATTCAATTCATCTGAATTTGTAACTGCAATAATTAAATCGGCATCGGTGATGCCAGCCTCTAACTGTGTGTTATAACTAGCGCCATTTCCCTGGATGCCCATAATATCATAAAGGTTAACAAGTGAATTGATAGTGTCTTGATTTTTGTCGATGACTACAATATCGTGACCCTCTTTAGATAGGCGGTCTACAAGAGTTCTACCAACTTTACCACATCCTACTATTATGATTTTTAGCCCTCTTTTTGAGGGTTTCAATAGATTCATTATTCATCCTCCGAAAATAAAATAGGAAAAGCTGTCCTCCCTCGCAAATAAACAATCTTTTCCATATGATAATGTAGTCTAAATAATAGAAAAGTTCAAGTTTAAAAGCTAGAGCATAATATCTACCTTTCGGTTTATACGTTTTGCAGCATCATAGATGCTATTTAGGTATGAAGAATCCTTATCAAAAAAGTTATCAAAGCGCTTAGCTGAATAGTTGGTTGCAGCGTTTTCATAGACAGACATGGTGCCGTCCTTATTAACAGTGATACCGATTTTTTTCAAATCAGATGCGTATTCATTATTTAGAGTCTTTATTTTATTTACAGCATTTTTTACAGATGTATCGTTGGTTCCGTAGGATTTTGCAGAGCTTAGAGTGTTGTTCATAGCACTGGCAAAGGCATTTAGTTTTTCCTGAATCTGTGTATCCGTCGCCTCCTGAAAATCAAAATCCTGTAGTTTTCTGATAGCATTTCTCAGAGCTCTAGAGTCAGCAAAAGAAAGGGTGCCAGTAGTAACATCATTACGTGTGGACCCCTTGGCAAGCTTTGAATAGCTTCCATAATATAATCTTAGGCTTAAGGAATTTGTAATAGTTACATTCATATCTAGATCCTTTTATTTGAACAAAATAAATTCGTTTTTGGGCTCGAGATATTAGTTCATTTAATGATTAGAAAATATCTCATCTTTTATATCGAATTAAATGTTGATTTTATTAATATTTATGGTTGAAGAAATGCAAAAATTCTCCTATACTATAGGAAATTTGTTGAATTTTTTTCAAAGGAGTGTCTAATGAACCAGGAAAAAGTCATTGTTATCGACTTTGGCGGACAGTACAACCAGCTGGTTGCTCGTCGTGTCAGAGAATGTAATGTCTATTGCGAAATCTATTCTTATCGCACCCCAATCGATCAGATTAAAAAAATGAATCCAAAGGGAATTATCCTTACAGGAGGTCCTAATTCATGTTATGAAGAGGGAGCGCCTACATATACTAAGGAATTATTCGAACTTGGCATCCCAGTGCTCGGCCTTTGCTATGGCGCACAGCTTATGATGCATGTCCTTGGAGGAAAGGTAGAAAAGGCTCCAGTTAGAGAGTATGGAAAGACAGAAACTTTCATCGATGGTGCTTTTGATACACTATTTGCAGGTGTAGAAAAGACTACTACTGTTTGGATGAGTCATTTTGATTACATCAGCAAGACTGCACCAGGATTTGATATTATTGCTCACACAGCTGATTGCCCAGTTGCTGCAGCAGCTAATGAGGACAAAAAGCTTTATGCTATTCAGTTCCACCCTGAGGTTCTTCATACTGTACAGGGAAAGGACATCCTTCACAATTTTGTACGCAATATCTGTGGTACAGCAGGTGAGTGGAGAATGGATTCATTTGTAGAGCATACTATTAATGAAATCCGTGAGACTGTAGGAGATGGAAAGGTATTACTTGCCCTTTCAGGTGGTGTGGATTCATCTGTACTTGCAGCACTTTTAGCAAAAGCTATTGGAAAACAGCTTACATGTGTTTTCGTAGATCATGGTCTACTTCGTAAGAACGAAGGAGATGAGGTAGAGGGTGTATTTGGCCCTAATGGTTCATTTGATATAAACTTTGTTCGTGTTAATGCAGCAGAGAGATATTATGGAAAGCTTGCTGGCGTAGAAGAGCCAGAGCGCAAGCGTAAGATTATTGGTGAGGAATTTATCCGTGTCTTCGAGGAAGAAGCTAAGAAGATTGGAACAGTAGATTTCCTTGCACAGGGTACTATTTATCCAGATGTTGTTGAGTCAGGACTTGGTGGTGAGTCAGTGGTTATCAAGTCTCATCACAACGTAGGTGGCCTCCCTGACTACGTTGATTTCAAGGAAATCATCGAGCCACTTCGCAATCTTTTCAAGGATGAGGTACGCCAGGTAGGTTTAGAGCTTGGTCTTCCAGAATACTTAGTATTCCGTCAGCCATTCCCAGGTCCAGGACTTGGTATTCGTATCATCGGAGAGGTTACAGCAGAAAAGGTTCGCATTGTTCAGGATGCTGACTATATCTATAGAACAGAGCTTGCTGAGGCAGGGCTTGAAAAGCTTCCTGATCAGTATTTCGCAGCGCTCACTAACATGCGCTCCGTAGGTGTTATGGGAGATGAGCGTACTTATGATTATGCAGTCGTGCTACGTGCTGTAGAGACAGTGGACTTCATGACAGCTGAGGCATCAGAGATTCCATTTGAGGTTCTTCAGCGCGTAATGAGCCGCATCATCAACGAGGTCAAGGGCGTCAACCGCGTATTCTATGACCTTACATCTAAGCCACCAGGCACAGTGGAGATGGAGTAATTTTTAAAGCCCCTGGAAACATTGAATTTTCAATGCTTCCAGAGGCTTTTTTATTTCTTATGACAATAAAATGACAATATGCAATGTATTGGTGTTGACATTTTTACGCTAAATGGTTATATTTCTATCATTTATTTGAAGGATGATATTTTTCTATCACTATCTAGGCGGATTGTTTCATTTCGCCACTTATCCCAGGGTGAATTTATTAGATTTATTTGAGGTTTATAGAGGGCAATGCATCCCAAAACATTGATTTGGTTAGCAAGGATGTATGCCAAATTTTAGTCGTGCATCCCATTAATTAAAAACTCTAAATTGGGATGCATAAGCATCAGACACTATGCATCCCGAATTGGTCTAATTGAAAAATTGGTTGCATAATACGTTGGAAATAAGAAGTATATGGTGGAAATCAAGGAAAAATAAGGTGATTTATGCATCCCATAATGGTAAAAGCCTTACAAAGGATGCATAGCTGGAGAATTGTAATATTGTTTATGCATCCTAATTAGTAGAAGTATTAAATATGGATGCACAGCTGAAGAAAATGGAGGAAGAGTTGAGAAATTACAAAGAAGAATTAGTAGAACAGCTAAAAGAAGTAGATGAATTGATTAAAAATAATAATAAGAATTTATCCAAACTCAAGAAGTTGCCAGACTGTGGCGTAAAAGCTTCAACTGTCCGCGGCTGCGACCAATATTATTTGGTTGATAAAGAAACAGGTAAGCGTATATATGCGGGAAAAGAGAAAAGTAAGCTTGTTCACGGACTTATTCAAAGAGACTATGCCTTAGCAACAGATAAAAAGCTTGTTGAATTAAGAAAGAAACTTGATAAGTTCATTTCAAACTACGATATAAGTGATATTTCAGTTTTATATGAAAAATTGCCGGAAGCTAGGAAGCATGTGGTAGATCCGATAATAGAACCAGAGGATAGCTATATCGCAAAATGGCTGTCTAATCATCCAGGTCAGCAAAACTTATTTCCCGAAGAAGGTCTATATCAGACAAATCGCGGTGAAATGGTACGTTCCAAATCAGAGAAGATTATTGCGGATGCGCTGGATAAATATAATGTTCCGTATCAATATGAACCAATGCTTGAATTAGGATATAACACTATTTATCCTGATTTTGTAGTACTTAACCTTAGAACGCGTAAGACTATTTATTGGGAGCATCTGGGAATTGTTTCTGATATAGAGTATGCAACAAAGAATTTCAAGAAGATACAAGGCTATGAGAAAAATGATTATCTGTTAGGTAGAGATTTGATTATTACTATGGAATCGGCGGAGGCTCCAATTGATGTGAAGCTTGTTGAAAAGAAAATAAAAGAATTTTTGCTGTAGTTCTGATGC
>JAILKL010000090.1 GCA_024693775.1 Pseudobutyrivibrio sp. | reverse complement strand
TTGAAATATATTGTGGATGATATTATTAACAGCTCAAAATACCACAAGGCTGCTTCTATTCGTATGTATATCGCCAACCCACGTGTGGATATGGATGAGGTACAGATGGTGGATTTTTTGAACAATTTCTGCCCGAAGGCTTCTATCTCTGGCATTACCTGCGCTAATTTATCTGAGCCTGAATATGAAATTCAAAACAATCCCGTGTTATTGAATGTGACATATTTCTATGAGAATACTGTGGAAACATTTGATTTTGATATTAATGGCTCCACTGGTTTTATTGCAGGTCGAAAGATGCGCGAGATTCTAGCTGATATGAATGATGTGCAGTGCATCGAGCTGAACTACTCCTGCAGTAGTGTTTCCATAAATTCATTTATAAAGGAATTTAGTCATTTGGAAATTCCTATTATTGGTGTGCGCGCCGGTCGAAGTGTGCGCTTATTGAACGATTTGAATGCATACGGCAAATACGTGTACAACAACGGTATCATTGCCACAGTATATAGAGGAAATCATCTGAGCCTATGTCTGGATTACAATCTGGGATGGCAGGAAATCGGTGTAGAAATGATGGTTACTAAAACAGAGGGTGATAATATTATTGCTGAAATTGACGGTCATCCTGCCACAGAGATTTTCAATAAATATTTGAAGATTAATCCAAATAAGTATTTCATACAGAATGTGTGCGAGTTTCCACTAATCTTTCATCGAGATAACTGTATGCTAGCAAGAGTTCCTGCTGGCTATGATGAAAATGGCAGCGTATTTTTTAACGCAGATATTGCAAAGGGAGAGACCTTCAGACTTTCTTTTGGAAATACAGAAAAGCTCATAGCTGCTGCGGCACGTTCATCTAAAATAATATTAGAGTTTGAGCCAGAGAGCATGGTTATAATCGAGTGTGGAAATCGATATCGATTTTTACGAGACAAATACGAACGAGAAATCAATAACTTTTTAAATATATGTCCTAATCCTTCCTTGGCCATTGGATATTCGGAAATCTTTATTACGCCTGAAGGACATGGCGGCGCCATGAATAGTGCTCTAGTAACTATGGCTTTGAAGGAGGAGGAAAATCCTAAAGTTATTATTAATACTCACAAGGATGATGAGCCTATAGTACAAGCCTTTGAGGATGACTCTGAGATTCCTTTTATCGACCGTGTGCTTACATTCCTAGAAACAGAATCTTTAGAATTGGACAAGAAAAATCGCGAGCTAGGCAATATTGCCACTAGAGATCAGCTAACAAAGATTTACAATCGCTGGGAGCTAGAATCACAGCTAAATGAGCATCTAAAACGTGTTAAAGCTGGGAAAACTGCAGCCCTGCTGTTTTTAGATATCGATAATTTCAAACAGGTTAATGATAACTTTGGCCATGACACTGGCGATATGATACTACGAAGTGTGGTAAATATTGTTAAGGATGAATTGAAGCCAAACCATATCTTTGGTAGATGGGGTGGCGAAGAATTTATATACATCATTCCAGATGTGACTGCTGAAGTAGCAACTGCATTTGCAGAAAAGATACGTAAACGAATAGATGAAATATGTTTCCTCGAGGTGAAGCATCTCACAATCAGTATTGGTGTGACAATGGCCACCCCAGAGGACGACATAGATTCATTTGTAAAACGTGCTGATGATGCGCTGTACGCTGCAAAAGACGGTGGCAGAAACAAAGTTGTGTACTGCCAGACCCATTGCGAGCTAGCACATTTAAATGCTAAATAAGTCCAAAATGTCTTAACCCATTATAAATACCATCATCGTCAAAAGCCGTAGTAACATAGTTTGCTGCGGCTTTTGCACGTGCTGTTCCATTTCCCATGGCTACGCCAATGTGTGCAGCCTCTAGCATATCTAGATCGTTTTCGCTATCGCCAAAGGCGTATGTATTTTCAGGATTGATGCCTGCCAGCTCGCAAGCCTTTAGCATACCTGTAGCCTTTGTATGACCAGCTGGAACCAATTCACATACAGTCTCGCTGTGCTCTATAATCTGATAGTCCTTCTTGAGTCTATCAAAGCATTCTAATCTCATGGCCTCGTCCACATCTGTAGCACATGACATTTTGTTGGCTTCCCACTTGCCATAATTGCTGTCGATGCCGATGAGATTGCTGCCCATATCTCTACGAAGGATATTTCCAAAACCATCATCCAGGCCAAACTCGCTGTCTTCCATGTATAAATGACGAGGGCCCTCCAGGATAGGTCTAAATCCGTATCCACGAATCATCTCTATAGTCTCAATAAGCTTTTCATTATCGATGAGCTTTTCGTATGCCATCTTACCACCTATCTCAATGTGGCATCCGCAGGAACATACTATTCCATCAAATCCCAGGCTAAGCAAATCTGGGTCCTGAATAAATGCTCTGGCTCTACCACTGCAGATAAATGCTAGATGACCATTTTGTCTAAGTAGAGAAATGGCCTCTCTACAGCTGTCTGGAATGAATTTATCGTAATTCCAAAGTGTTCCATCGATATCAAAAAATACTGCTGACTTTTCCATTAAAACTTCTCTTTCTAAAACCTAAAACTACTACTACCTAAACCCACAGTCTCATCCAAAAATTGTGACTGACTCGGGTAAAATTGTGTCTGCGATAAAATGCCATACGGAAAAGCTTTGGATACCTTTCTATCTTAGAAAACTTTTCCAAAACCTTGCGCTTGTCCGCTGGAATAGCATCTACCTTTATTACTTCCTTTGCAAACAATCTGGCCTCATTTATAAAGGCCTTTTTTCTATCTAAAAAGCTGCCTGAGGTGGCTAATTCCACATTTCTCGAAAGCTTGTCAGACTCTGTTTCTGTCTCGGCCCCCATGTTGTTGTGACCGGTCTGGCGATAATATGACAATGGCTCATCAATAGCTTTTACCACTCCTGTGCAGGCTGCCAGCTCCAATATCCACGCATCATGCATTGGAACATTGTCCCAATCCACATTTTTGGCGCTGATAACCAAATCTCTGAGGACTCTGTTAAAACACATTGTACATCCTGCTGCAGGATTATCAATGAGAATCTGTGTATATGCGGTATTGAATGGACTGCGTCCAATATATCGTATAAACGAATCTGATATCTTGTTCAGATTTTCATCAACCACCTGCATATCGGTAAATACGGCGGCTGGAACCTCATCTGGTCTGTCCACTGTATTCTCTAAATCTATTAACGCATTTACGGATTTTTCTATTTTTCCTGGGAACCATACGTCGTCCTGATCGCAGAGCAAATAGATGTCTGCCTCCACCATGGAAAGCATCATCATAAAATTGTTCATAGGACTGCCTGTAGGCTCGCCGTAGATTACCTCCACACGGTCGGAATATTTATTTCGATATTCACCGATAATGTCCTTTGTCCCATCTGTGGAGCCGTCATCGTGGATAACTATATCAAAATCCTGCATAGTCTGTGCAAAAAGGCTATCTATCTGCTGTGTTAAATATTTCTCGCCATTATAGGTGGCCAGTAAAACCGCAATTTTTTTCATAATAATCTCCCCTAGCCTCTATTAAATCCGTAGCCTGTGCCTGTTTTGATTTTGAATCTGATATTCTTTACAAACAAGCCTAGATTTGCAAGAGAGCAGCCCATTTTTCCAAGAGCATCACTGGCTCTGAATTGATTTTTGTATGTAATCATCTCATGAAGAGTGTGAATATCCTCCTGCTTGAAATAATCGCATTCAGCCAAAAGCTCTAGGAAATCGTACACAGAATCATCTGTGGCTGTGGTGTCCGCTGAAATATTTGCACCAGTATATTTATGGATATACAAAGGCTGATCCACATATTTAAATCTAGCCTTCTTTGCCAGCATCAAAAGCCAAAGGTAATAGTCATCTGCACCATTTACCTTTACCAAATTTTCCATCCAAAATTCTGGGATAGCACTCTTTTTAATTAGGCACTGACCTGGAGAAATTATTTGAATACCGATATTTAGATATGTGTCCAAATCACCCACTAAAGCTTTGTGATAATCATTTCTATACCATAATAATTTGCTGCCGTCAGCCTGCTCTAAAAGAGCATTGGCCACTGTAACCTCTGCGTCTGTCTTTATGGCGTCGTAAAGCAATGCTGTGAGGGCATCCTCCACTATCAAATCATCCTGGTCTAGGAACATTATGTAATCACCTGTGGCGGCCTTTAGACCGGCCACACGGCTGTAGTGTATTCCTTTGTTTTCTGGATTGGTGACCACCTTTATAGGCTGGTTTAGGATAGGTGTAGCCTCTAGCTTTTTCCAAGGGCTATCATTTACCAAAACCACCTCTAGCTCATGACCTGCTGCCTTTAGGCTCTTTTCGTTTTTGAGCATAGCGCCCACATATTTTTCCATGTATTTATCACCTTCATAGAAAGGTGTAATTACTGATATTTTCATTTTTGCTCCCTTTTACATGCTCTTTGTATATTTTTTTCCAAAGAATTTTGCCTGTAAAAATCCTAATATTTTCTTTGGCCAGTTGATAGGCTCCATATCAATGACAGGGCACTCCACAACTGACATACCGTCATCCATTTTCTTTAGCACCCATACGTTGAAAAGAATCTCGCTGACTCTACCAAACAATCTGGCATGGAATGAATCCAAATCTGCCACATCCACCTGCTGCTCTAATCTACCTAAAATATCAAAGAGCCAATTGCAGTATTCATCCAAAAGGTCACGTGGCATAATGGCCATATTGAACATATAACCCCAGGTCTGCTTGTAGGCCTTTTCCACATAAGGCATAAAATCTGGGTAATGTTTTCCCACTATTCCGCGGGCGATATCCAGATGGCTGCCATCTAACGTATTTGCATAGTGTGAATAAAGTGACTCGATATAATATCTACGCTTTCTAGGCACCACAATATCCGCTCTAGTGAGAAGGGCTGCCGCCTCATCCTCAGAAAGCACAGAATTAAAAAGCCCTTTTTTCTTCATAAAGGCTTTTGTCTTTAAGGAAAAATATCTGCGATAATGCACGAGACCTATATAGTCATCGTCGAGATTTTTCCAAGCATAATAAAGGCCAGTGAGCTCGCAATAAAATGGATTCTTTGCTGAAATATTGTCTCCATCATCATCTCTAGCTATGGCCGCTGTTTCTGGATGCTTTGCATAGGCACTAGCTCCCGGGCAATCGCTGACTCTGATGCCCTTTTTTCCTGCCGCTCCCACCTGCAACGGAAGATACACTCCGTACTCTGGGACCTGGGCCGCCTTGTGCATAGCAATAATAATTTTAATATCCATAATAATATTAAAGGCGCCTTTGCTTAGGCGCCTTCTTCCTCATCCTCATCATCTACAATGGCTGCTGTCGCACCGGACACTGCCGAAACAACTGCAATCACTGCAATTATAATTACCAATAAAATTAATGCAAAAAAGAAAATTAAAAACCCTGAATCCGTCATTTCTTAACCTCCTTCTCCTGAAACTAACTATATTATACTCTAGACAAAGATTAGTTACAAGTATAGCC
>JAILKL010000049.1 GCA_024693775.1 Pseudobutyrivibrio sp. | reverse complement strand
AGGGCCTAGACGTGAAGTCTAGGCCTTTATAAAGAGCTCCCTTTTTACCATTTTTTGCTTGGGCAGTGACCTACTGACATGGCGGCACGTAGTTCTACGTAGCAGCCGCAAGCCATGCAGGTGCCTGCGTTTAGCTTTTCGCATTGTTTGCAGATGGCCAGGCGACGTTCGTATTCTTCGTCAGTTACCTGGTCCTCCTGCTTTAGTGCGGATTTGTATTTTTCTATCATAGCCATGTCTCCGTCGATCATATCGCGCATGAGACATTTAGAACAAAATCTGTTATCGATCATAATTGAAGTCTGGTCTACCATCTACCCAGTCAAATTTCATAAGCATTGCATGTCTGTTAGGGTTGTAAAGTGGGTTGCCTTCGATTTCAGTTTCGGTGCGGGCATGATATACAAGAATATCGTTGCCTTCCTCGTCAACTGTAAATGAATTGTGGCCTGGGCCGTATACTACATGCTCTGCAGATGATGCTAAAACTGGATATCTCTCCTTTTTCCAAGATAGAGGATCTAGTAAGTCACTATCCTCGTCTGCAGTAAGCATACCCATGCAGTAGTTTACACCTGTATCACTAGCTGAGTATGTCATAAAGATTTTTCCATTGCGCTTGATTACGGATGGGCCTTCGTTTACCCAGAAGCCATGACGCTCCCAATCGTAGTCAGGTGTTGTGAGAAGTACCTGATCTGTGCAAAGGGTGTATCCGTTTTCCATCTGTGCAATGTAAAGGTTGGAAATCTGCTTTCCAACGCCAGTTTTCTCTGCCCATATATAATACCACTTTCCCTTGTTTTCAAAAACAGTTGCATCTAGAGAAAATGCCTCAAATGAAAACTCGTCTGTGGCTGCACGTTGCATTTTGCCCTTTTCAATCCATGGATCTGTCATTGGGTCGTCACCCTGGCACTCTAATACGTATGGACGAATTTTCCATACATCCTCTTTTTCACCGCCGGCAAAATAGATGTACCATTTACCAAATAGATAGTGAATTTCAGGAGCCCAAATGTGCTCACTCATAGGGCCAGACTCGTGCTTGTGCCATACTTCGTGCTCTGCTGCATCCTTAAGTCCTTCAAGGGTGTCACTGCAACGTAAAACGATCTGATCGTATGCTGGAACAGAAGCTGTAAAATAATACTTTCCGTCAGTATGTCTGTATACGTATGGATCTGCGCGCTGTAAAATCCAAGGTTTATTAAATTCAAAGTTCTTATCCATTTTTAAGTCTCTCTCTCCTTTTTCTCAATCACTCTCTAAATTAGTATTTAACTCCCCACACACTCTGGTTGCTTCCAACTGCAGAGAATGTCATTACATCTGTACCTGCCTCGTCCTTCATCTGGCAGAATACGCCGCTGTAGTCAACTCCGTCTACTGTGATATTCATAAGGTATGAGCCATCTGCCATAGACCATGTACCAGAAACCTCACTGCCGTCACAGGTGCCATCAGAATTCAAATAAACAATAATAGGGTTGGCAATGTCGCTGGAAATATCTGTGCCCTGGTTAATCACGTAATAGCGACCTACAACCTCCTTCTTGTCATATCCTGTCTCAGAAACAGTCTCCCCCTGTGTCTGATAAGGAAGCTCGCAAGGCCATCCTTCTGCATTCATTAGCATCTGATGAACTCTTGGAGAATGATTCTCACCGCCGTCATTGAATCTTGTATGGTAGATCAAATATAATTTTCCATCTGTATCTACAAAAGCTGAGTTGTGGCCTGTAGCCATGTATGCCTTTTCCAAGCTAGGAAGCTTGTAGTTTCCAGAAAGCTTTAAGCCAAAGTCAGCATGATTTGAGCCCTTTACAGGGTACTCACCGTTCATATCAACATAATCCCCATCTACTGTCTTTGAACGGAATACTCTCATTTGGTAGCCACCGTTTGAAGTAAGTCCACCGTATGAGACAAATAAATAGTAATAATCAGTAGCTTCATCATACATAATGTATGGTCCCTCAATTGAATTGTGGCCGCCACCGATTAGCTTCTTTCCATAGTAAGGATCAACATTGTTGTCTGGATCTGCTTCAGGGTGAATAACAAGACCTGTTGCAGGATCTAATTCTAATAAGAAAATACCGCCTGACCATGAGCCATATGTCATCCACATACGACCGTCAGTATCATAAAAAACTGTAGGATCTATTGCATTAGGGTAATCATTGTAATTGTATTCCCCTGACTTAATATAGTTCTTTTTTGCATAGTCCTCATCTACGTAGTCTAAAACATCTGTTGCGTCAATATTTGTTTCATCAAAACCTGAATAAATCAAAGCACCCTGCCATTCAAATGGTCCCTCTGGTGATTCGGATGTGCCAAAGCAAAGGTTGGATGCATTCCATGTACTGGTTGTGCAGTAGTACATGTAGTAAAGACCTGTTGTCTCATTGTAGATAACGTCTGGTGCCCATACGTGAGTACTTCTGTCATCTGTAGGAATAATACTGTCCTTTGAACCGCTATATGCAAATGCCTGGTCTGCTACGTCATAAATCTGACCATAAACCGGATTTGTCTTCATATATCCATCTCCGATGGACTCCCAATTTAACAAATCAGTACTCTTGGCTGCAGACATATGCGAGCCGTAAATGTAATATGTTCCGTCAACCTCTAATATGGATGGATCATGGACAGAAACGCCCGAAGAAACATCGCCAAGTGCGATGCCATCATAACTAACTGTGTAGTTTTTTGATTCAGAGCCTGAACATGCCACAAGACTACCCATCATAGAAACTGCTAAAACACATGAAATAAATTTCTTCATGTGCCACCCTCCTATTGTCTTTATATTGCATTTCAAACATCAAGCCCCTATAAAATGTTTGAATTTCGATAGAAATAATATATCAGATAAAAATTGCTTTTACAATATTTATTTTAATATTTTCTAAATTATTTTATATTTTATTTGTGTGGTTTATTTCACAATTAAAACATTGGAATTCATCTCCAATTGCAATACAATTTAAAGTAGGTACCTAATAACAAAGTGAGGTAAACTTATGTGGAATTACAGCTTTGCAATACCTAGTTTTTTAATATTGGGAATTCTATTGGTTAATTTCTTTACTTTACAAAGACTTCCTCTTAGAATGTTCCGTCAATTTGTTGGCCTAATGATTATTGAGGCTGGCGTTATTACTATTGACATCGTTTCTAGCTGGGCCTGTGATGAATATCAGCATCTTCCATATGGCCTTGTATATTTTTTAAATTTATTATTCTTTGTCCTATACACTGTAAGGCCATATGCCTTCTTCTCATTTACATCCAATATTTATTTACGTGGAAAATCAGGAGATCACTCTAAAGAAATACAATATCTATTACCAATGGTAGTAGTTGAATTGATTGTATTTACAACTCCTTTTACAAATCTTATATTTGACATTACAAAAGAAGGCTTTGTAAGAGGGCCTCTATACAAAATTATTGAAGTAGAATTTGCTATCTATTTACTATTTTGTCTCATTGAGTTCTATA
This sequence comes from Pseudobutyrivibrio sp., assembly GCA_024693775.1. Lineage (GTDB taxonomy): Bacteria > Bacillota > Clostridia > Lachnospirales > Lachnospiraceae > Pseudobutyrivibrio. The sequence goes on along the minus strand of JAILKL010000049.1, from coordinate 3,903 downwards.
AAAATTACAAGCATTTAAAATCAAGTCGTGAGATAACAGGTAACCTGCTTTATATTTCACTTCTTATTGCTGGACTTATCATGCGACAGCTGTTCCCTACTCACTTAATTATGGATACCTTCTGTCTCATGTCCATCATCGTGATTGATTTGATATTTATGAATCCAGAATATTTCATCGAAAGGAATACCAGATTATTCAACAGCGATGGTTTTAATAAAACCTTAATTGAAAACGATAAGAACAAGCCTTATAACATTCTTGCTTTTACCATTAAAAATTATCGAGAGCTAAGGGATATATACGGAACAATCCAGATGGATTCAGGTACCATGATGATTGGTGACTATCTCCTACGTGAGTTTAGCAAGCAATTATGCTTTTATATTAGAAATGGTCGATTCGTAATCATATTTAACTCAGACAATAGTGCAGATGAGATAATTGAAACTATAAAGAATCGTTTTAAAAGGCCATGGCTTTCAAAGGATACTGAATTGTATCTAGATGTGGGATTTGTAAAGGTTATAACGAATTATTTTTCTCACGGAACAGACGTATTTATCAATACCTTAAATAATTCCTTATATATCGTGGAGCTAGATAATGAGGACCACATAGGAATTATCGATAATGATACTCTTGAGGATACAGAAAAAACCACAGAGCTAAAAAGAATTTTGGTCAATTCCATAGAGCAAAACAAGGTAGAGATATTCCTGCAGCCAATTATAGATGCTAAAACCCACCAGCTTGTAGGTGCCGAATCCCTATGTAGACTAAGAGATGCAGCTGGAAATATAATTCCACCGGCAGCTTTTATCTCTCTAGCTGAAAGCAGCGGACGCATAAACAAATTAGGTGAAATCGTATTTGAAAAAACCTGTAAATTTATTCATGACAATGACATCAAAGCAATGGGGCTTAATTGGATAAACGTTAATCTATCCACCCTTCAATTTTTAAAGACAGATTTAGCTGAAAGCTTTGTACAGATACTTCGAAAATACGATATAGACCCTAGATTAATTCATTTAGAAATCACAGAAGCATCCATTATCGACGAGTCCATAATGGCAAACCAAATCAGAAAAATGCAAAGCTATGGATTGTATTTTGTATTGGATGACTACGGCACTGGCTATTCAAATGCCAGCAGACTAAAGAGCTTCCCATTCATAAATATCAAAATCGATATGGGGGTTGTGTGGGATTATTACGAGACAGAGGATGTGATTTTGCCTGCTATGATAACGGCTTTTAAAAACAGCAATTACACCATCACAGCAGAAGGAATAGAAAACGAGAAGCTAGCCGATGCAATGACACAGATTGGCTGTGACTATTTGCAGGGCATGTACTTCTCGCCTCCAATTTCAACAGATAAATTTATTGAAAAATATTCAGTTTAATTACTCAGCTTCATTGGCGATAACCGAAAAGGTTGTCGCCTTTTTATCGCTTCCATTTGTAAGTGCAAGTTTACCATCAACAAGTGTAATGTATTTGCCTGGCTGAGACACACTTTCAAAGCTAACGCCTGTCTTGTCTCCCAATCCCTCAACAGTCTTAAAGGTCTGAGTTGCAGCTGTATCTGCTGTGGCATCTGTATCCTGTGCAAGAGTAACTGTGTCATCAGCATTTGCTGTAATGTAAAGACCTGGCTTGTTTTCAGATTCTATAGAAACATAAGAATCCACTGTAGCATCTGCCTTTCCTGATCTGATAACCCATTTAACATCATTTGTGCTGTCATCTGAAAGACCTGTTCCCACTGCAACATTCTTGTATGGATAATCTGTATCTGCCAAAGAGTTTACAAAGGTCTCATGTCCCACCATTTCTCCTGAAAGTGTTGAAATAGTGCTAGTGTAGCCTGAAAGACCGCTAGCGCTTTCTTCAAACAAATCAATACTTCCATCCTCATTGAAGTTTAACTCAACTACACATGGTGTACGTCTATAGCCGCTACCAGCAGGGAGCGATCCGTCATGATATACAAAGTAGGTCTTTCCCTTGAAATCAAACACTGCCATGTGATTTGTGTTTGATGTGGCTGTAGGGTCCATTATCTTTACAGTATCTGACCACTCTCCTGAGAGCAAATCATCTGTGGTTGCATAGGCCATGCACTCATGCCACTGATGCGCAAAGAACAGATAATAGTCTCCGTAGTAATTGCCATTTTCATCAGATCTTCTGTAAATCCAAGGTGCCTCTGTATAAGAATCAAGTCCATTTGTTCTAGAGATTATATCGCCTTCTCCGGCTACTTTTCCGTTGGTGATTTCTCCATCTCCATCCAAATCCTTAATAGAAATCATGTCCTCGTTTAGCTCACAAACATAAAAAAGTCCATTGCCCCAGGCAAGATATCTGTGCTCCTCACCATTTTCATCTGTTTCAATCCATGCTGTTGGATCAATATCATTAAAGGTGCTGGTGTTTGGCTTTGTCACAGTGCTTTTCACAAGAGGCTGCCCTATATCTACAAAGGTGCCTGTAGGTGAATCGGCTACCGCAACGCCGATGCACTGCTTTCCTGTTTTGTCCCAGGTGCAATAATAAAGGTAATACTGGTCCTTTCCAGCCTCTTTATCGTAATGCTTCATAACCTGGCTAGCCCAGGCTGATGTATCATTGCTGGCCCAGCTAACATCTGCCATATTCATTACTGTACCTTCGCTAGTCCAGTTAATCATGTCTGTGGATGAATAGCATAGATACTCTGGAATATTGTAGATTGATTTTGATACCTCATCATCTGTGGATGCATCATGGCCGGAATAAAGATAAACTGTGTCTCCATCAACTAATACTGATGGGTCACCACCGTATACATAATCCTGATTATTGGCAACCATAGGATTACCGCTGTCACATTTTTCCAATGTTATTTCCTTGGCACTACCGCAGGCTGTTGTAGCAAAACATAATCCTAGCCCTAATGCCAAAATACTAGTTCTTTTCTTCATTTAAAAAATTCCCCCAAATTCTTTAAAAAGGGGCCACTGCTACTGCAATGGCCCATAAGCTCAATTATTTTTAGTTTTGTCCATAGTAAGCATTTGCTCCGTGCTTACGGTTGAAGTGCTTGTCTCTAATGCAATCTGGAGCTGGATCAACCTTTGGATTTACCTGCTCTGTGAAGAGTGCCATCTTAGCAACCTCCTCAAGTACTACTGCATTATAAACTGCCTGGTCTGCATCCTTGCCCCATGTAAATGGTCCGTGATTTTTGCAGATAACGCCAGGAACATACTTTGTGTTAATTCCTCTATCCTCGAATGTCTCAATAATAACCTTTCCAGTGTTTACCTCGTAAGCCTCATCGATTTCCTCTGGTGTAAGGTTTCTTGTGCAAGGAATTGTTCCACAGAAGTAATCAGCATGTGTTGTGCCGTAAAGAGGAATATCTCTACCAGCCTGTGCCCATGCAACAGCATATGTTGAATGAGTATGTACAACACCACCGATATTGTCATATTTCTTGTAAAGCTCAATATGTGTAGCTGTATCAGAGCTTGGCTTGTACTTTCCTTCTACAACCTCACCATCTAAGTTTACAAGTACCATATCCTCAGGCTTTAACTCCTCATATTCTACGCCTGAAGGCTTTATAGCGAAAATGCCTGACTCTCTATCGATACCAGAAACATTTCCCCATGTGTAAGTAACAAGGCCTCTTTTTGGAAGCTCCATGTTAGCCTCGTATACCTGTTTTTTTAATTCTTCTAACATATTCTATACCCCTAGTCCGCTGGTCACGTCTACAAGCCTTAGTAACTCTCCGTTCAACATATGTTTCACTTGAGAGTTCTAAGAGCTTGCTGACTACCAGCTCATTGAATAATTAAACTCAGTTTATCGCCACGACTCCACTGCGCATGCCTCAGCCTTGAG
>JAILKL010000030.1 GCA_024693775.1 Pseudobutyrivibrio sp. | reverse complement strand
TGTAACTGTTGATACTCTCATCGAGAGCGGTATCGTCAAGAACCCTCGCGATGGCGTTAAGATTCTTGGCGGTGGTGAGCTTTCAAAGAAGCTCAACGTTCAGGCAAACGCATTTAGTGCTAGCGCAAAGGAGAAGATTGAAGCCTTAGGCGGAACTGTAGAGGTGATCTAATGCTTCAAACACTACGCGATGCTTTTAAAATTAAAGATTTAAGAAGACGAATTGGTTTTACATTTTTAATGCTTATCGTTGTCAGACTTGGAAGCTTGCTTCCAGTGCCTGGCGTCGATAGTAGTGCATTTGAAAGTCTTTTTGGTGAAGAAAGTGCATTAAATTTCTTTGATGCAGTTACTGGTGGTTCGTTTGCGAAGATGTCAGTCTTTGCACTTAACATCACACCATACATTACATCATCAATTATTATGCAGCTGCTTACTATTGCATTCCCTAAGTTAGAGGAGATGCAAAGAGATGGTGAGGCTGGTAGAAAGAAGATGACACAAATCACACGTTATCTTACTATCGCTTTAGCACTTGGTGAGTCTATTGCTATGACAATTGGATTTACTAACGGCGGCTATATTAAGGCTTATTCAGTTCCTTATCTTAGCCAGGTGCTTATAGTTGCATCGCTTACTGCAGGTTCTGCAGTACTTATGTGGATTGGTGAGCGTATTACTGAAAGAGGTATCGGTAATGGTATTTCAATAGTACTTGTTATTAATATCATTAGCCGAATTCCTGTTGATTTAGCAAACTTATACGACAAGTTCATGAAGGGTAAGACTCCAGCAAAGGCTACTCTTGCAGGAATTATCATTGCTTCAATTATCATAGCTTTAGTATTGTTCGTAGTAGTCCTTCAGAGCGCAGAGAGACGTATTCCAGTTCAGTATTCAAATAAGATCCAGGGAAGAAGACAGGTTGGTGGAAACTCATCAGTGATTCCAATGCGAATCAACACAGCTGGTGTTATCCCAGTTATCTTCGCACAGTCAATTCTTTCAACTCCTGGTATGATTCTTAGAATGTTAAACAAGAACGTAACAGGTTTCTGGGGAAAAGTTTTAAGTGCAATGGATCAATCACATTGGTTTAGTCCTGCAAATTGGGTAGATTCAATCGGTGCAATTGTTTATGTTCTTATGATTATAGGCTTTGCATATTTCTACACAGAGATTACATTTAACCCACTTGAGATTGCTGAGAATCTTAAGCGTTCAGGTGGATTTATCCCAGGTATTAGACCAGGAAAGCCAACATCCGATTATCTTACATCTATTCTTAAGCATGTAATTTTTATCGGTGCTATAGGTCTTTCAATCGTAGCATTACTTCCACTCGTTTCTAGTGGTTTACTTGATGCAAGTGTTTCATTTGGTGGTACATCAATCATCATTATCGTTGGTGTTATCGTTGAGACATTAAAGCAGGTTGAATCACAGATGATGGTTCGTAATTACAAAGGATTTTTAAATGACTAATAGTCATCTAGATACCAAGGGAGATACGTAGGTTTCTACGTATCTCTTAAGGTGTTTATTAGAGAATATTTTATCGATTATCTATGCAGGAGGTTTTTATATAATGAAGATTATTATGTTAGGTGCACCTGGTGCAGGCAAAGGAACACAGGCAAAGCAGATTGCCGAGAAGTATTCGATCCCTCACATTTCTACAGGTGATATATTCCGAGCTAATATTAAGAATGGTACAGAGCTTGGCAAAAAGGCTAAGGAATACATGGATCAAGGTTTGCTTGTTCCAGATGAACTTACATGTGATCTTGTAATGGACCGTATTGCGATGGATGACGCAAAAAATGGATTTGTATTAGATGGGTTCCCAAGAACAATTCCACAGGCTGAGGCTTTAGATGCAGCTCTTTCAAAGATTGGTCAGGCTATGGATTATGCAATTGACGTTGATGTTCCAGATGAAAACATCATCAACAGAATGTCAGGTCGTAGAGCATGTCTTAACTGCGGAGCTACATATCATATCGTATCAATTCCACCTAAAAAGGAAGGCGTTTGCGATTCATGTGGCAGCAACTTAGTTCTCCGCGATGATGATAAGCCTGAGACAGTTAAGAAGAGACTTGATGTTTATCATGAACAGACACAGCCACTTATTGAGTATTATAAGGGCAAGAACATTCTTAAGTCTGTAAACGGCGTACAGCCAATGGAAAAGGTTTTTGAGGATATCACAGCTATTTTAGGAGCTTAAGATGTCAGAAGCTATTACTATTAAAACTGAAGAGGAAATTCAATTAATGCGCGAAGCAGGAAAGATTCTTGCTCAAGTTCATGAGACTCTTGCTAAAGAGATTCATGAGGGAATGTCAACACTTGATATAGACAGACTTGGCGAGGAAGTTATTAGAAGCTATGGCTGTGAGCCAAACTTCAAAGGCTTATATGGATATCCTGCAAGCGTATGTGTTTCTGTAAATGATGAGGTTGTTCATGGAATACCAACAGACGACCGAATTCTTGTAAATGGAGATATCGTAAGTTTAGATACAGGAGTTTTGTATAAGGGATATCATTCCGATGCAGCTAGAACAGTTGGTGTTGGAGAGATTTCAAAAGAGGCAAAGCTTCTTATAGAAAGGACCAGACAATCATTCTTCCAAGGAATGAAATATGCCAAGGCAGGAAATCATCTTTATGATATATCTGGTGCCATTGGCGATTACGCAGAAAGCTTTGGTTATGGAGTAGTCAGAGATTTAGTTGGTCATGGAATTGGCAAATCTCTTCACGAGGCTCCTGAGATTCCAAACTTCAGAAGGAAGTTTAGAAGAGGCCCTAAGTTATTAAAGGGAATGACCTTGGCGGTTGAGCCAATGATAAATGCTGGCGGATATGATGTGGCGTGGATGGATGATGAATGGACAGTTGTTACAATGGATGAGTCACTTTCGGCTCACTACGAAAACACGATAGTCATTACAGACGGTGCTCCAGAAATCCTGACACTTACACCTACAGAGTTAGCTAATCCGGAGGGAAATACATGGATTTAATTCTTGCAAAGTCAAAGGCAGGGCATGACAAAGATCATCTTTATGTAATAATTCAAGAAGAGGGAGATTATTATATAGTAGCTAATGGTACAACCAAGACCTTAGCTAAGCCCAAGAAAAAGAAGAAAATTCATTTGCAGCTAATTAAAAATATTCCATCAACGGTGCTTGAAGAAGCCAAAGACAAAGTACTGGATGATGTTTTAATTAAAAGAATTCTTAAAGTTTATAATAGGAGGAACGACGATGTCTAAGGCAGATGTTATTGAAGTAGAAGGAGTAGTTGTAGAAAAGCTTCCAAACGCAATGTTTAAGGTAGAGCTTGAGAATGGTCATCAGATTCTTGCTCACATTAGTGGAAAGCTTAGACAAAACTACATTCGTATCTTACCAGGTGATAAGGTAACAATCGAGATGAGTCCTTATGATCTTTCTAAGGGAAGAATTATTTGGAGAGATAAATAAAATAGTTATTGACATACCGCGAAACGCCCGCTATACTATTAAACGGACGTTTTTAGGAATGTTCAAATAAAAGTTGACCACAACCTTTGAAAAAAGGGCATGGAAAGGAGGAAAATCGTGAAAGTAAGATCTTCTGTAAAGCCTATGTGCGAGAAGTGCAAGGTCATCAAAAGAAAGGGTAGCATTCGTATAATCTGCGAGAACCCAAAGCATAAGCAGCGTCAGGGTTAATTTCTGATAGTTTATGTAGCATTTATTATGTGCGGCTGCAGTCTAAAGAGTATCTAATTTAGACTGTTCATAATAAAACGGCCTATCATACCGAGGCCAAGTTGGAACAGATATGGGGATACACACATTTCAGGCCGATTATTTCGGAGCTGTATTACTTATATCGCTTATTAATTAGGAAACAAGATTTTTATGGAGGTGTAAACACACATGGCTCGTATTGCAGGTGTAGATTTACCAAGAGACAAGAGAATTGAAATTGGTTTAACTTACATTTACGGAATTGGTAGAGTAAGCTCTAACAAAGTTCTTGAAGCAGCTGGTGTAGATCCTAACACTCGTGTTAAGGATTTAACTGACGAAGAAGTTAAGAAGATCAGCACAGTTATCGATGAGACAATGACTGTAGAAGGTGATCTTAGAAGAGAAGTAGCTCTTGATATCAAGAGACTTCAGGAGATTGGATGCTATAGAGGCATTCGTCATAGAAAGGGTCTTCCTGTTCGTGGACAGAAGACTAAGACTAACGCACGTACTCGCAAGGGTCCAAAGCGTACAGTTGCAAATAAGAAGAAGTAATTTGTTATTTAATAGAAAGAAAGTAGGTTAGTTTAATTATGGCTAAAGTTGCAAAGAAGACAACAAAAAGGCGTGTAAAGAAAAACGTTGAACACGGACAGGTACATATCCAGGCATCTTTCAATAATACTATCGTTACTATTACTGATGCACAGGGTAACGCTCTTTCATGGGCAAGTGCTGGTGGTCTAGGATTTAGAGGTTCAAGGAAATCTACTCCTTATGCTGCGCAGATGGCATCAGAGACAGCTGTGAAGGCTGCATTAGTTCACGGTTTAAAGTGTGTAGATGTATTTGTTAAGGGACCAGGTTCAGGTCGTGAAGCTGCAATCAGAGCAATCGATGCAAACGGCGTTCAGGTTCTTACAATCAAGGATGTTACTCCAGTTCCACACAACGGATGTCGTCCACCAAAGCGTAGAAGAGTTTAATTAGGAGGGAAATCTAATGGCAGTTAATAAGACACCAGTTCTTAAAAGATGTAGATCTCTTGATTTAGACCCTACATTTTTAGGATATGATAAAAAGTCACGTAGACAGAAAAATAGAGGAAGAGGCAAGAAGTCTGAGTATTATTTCCAGCTTTTAGAGAAGCAGAAAGCCAAGTTTATCTATGGCGTACTCGAGAAGCCTTTCCGTAATTACTATGAGAAGGCTGACCGTCAAAAGGGTATGACAGGTGCAAACCTTATGACACTTCTTGAGAGCCGTCTTGATAACGTAGTATTCCGTATGGGATTCGCACGTACAAGAAAAGAAGCTCGTCAGGTTGTTGATCACAAGATGTTCCTTGTAAACGGCAAGCCAGTTAACATCCCATCTTACCTTGTTAAGGCTGGAGATGTTGTAGAGGTTCGTGAGAAGTCAAAGAGCCTTCAGAGATTCAAAGACATTATCGAGGTTACAGCTGGTAGAACAACTCCAGAGTGGGTTGATGTAGATGCTGAAAACCTCAAGGGTACAGTTAAAGAGCTTCCTAGCAGAGAGCAGATCGATGTTCCAGTAGACGAGATGCTTATCGTCGAGTTATATTCAAAATAATAAATTTTAGTAAATGTTTACAAAAAGCACTTATACAACCTTGCTTGTATAAGTGCGATTTGTTAAAATTTTTCTATGCGGCAATGAGCACTAAGACCAGAATATTTTTGACTTTATAGAAAATTGTTTCGCAGTCTTCTATAAAGTAAAAACAATATTCTGTTTTTTGAGTCTATTACATTAATAAGGAGGCAATGTAGTGTTAAATTTTGAAAACCCAAACATAGAAATCGCAGAGATTTCTGAGGACAAAAAATACGGCAGATTTGTTGTAGAGCCACTTGAGAGAGGCTATGGTATAACACTTGGTAATTCTCTCCGCAGAATTATGCTTTCATCTCTGCCAGGAGCTGCAGTTAGCCAGATAAAAATCGAGGGCGTTCTTCATGAATTCAGCGCTATTCCAGGCGTTAAAGAAGACGTTACTGAAATCGTTATGAACATCAAAGAACTTGCTATTAGAAATAACAGCAGTTCAGATGAACCAAAGACAGCATATATCGAGTTCGAGGGTGAAGGAGTAGTTACAGCTGCTGATATCCAGGTTGATTCAGATATAGAGATTATTAATCCAGATTTAGTTATCGCACATCTTAATGGCGGCAACGATTGCAAGCTTTACATGGAGCTTACAATCACAAAGAATCGTGGTTATATCTCTGCAGATAAAAACAAAACTCCAGATACTCCAATCGGCAAGATTGCAGTAGATTCAATCTACACACCAGTTGAGCGTGTAAACATGACAGTAGAAGACACTCGTGTAGGCCAGGTTACAGACTTTGATAAGCTTACACTTGATGTATATACAAACGGCACAATGGGTCCTGATGAAGCTGTATCAATGGCTGCAAAGGTACTCAGCGAGCATTTAAATCTATTCGTTAATCTTTCAGAGGCTGCTCAGGATCTCAGCGTTATCGCTGACAAGCCAGATGATACAACAGGCAAGACTCTTGAGATGAGCATTGATGAGCTCGAGCTTTCAGTTCGTTCATACAACTGCTTAAAGAGAGCTGGAATCAACACTGTAGCAGAACTTTGCGACAAGTCACCTGATGACATGATGAAGGTTCGTAACCTTGGTCGCAAGTCTATGGAAGAAGTTGAACAGAAGCTTAGCGAGCTTGGTCTTTCTCTTAGATTGATCGAGGAGTAATCGCTTAGTTATATAGTAACAGGAAATATTACGTGGCTGATAAGTCCGATGAGCACGGCTGCGCATGCCTTTCCATCATTAAGTTATGGGGTAAGTCCGATGAGCACCTGTAACGCCAGTTATAAGGAGAAAAGAAATGGCAAAGTACAGAAAGTTAAGCAGAACATCTTCACAGAGAAAAGCTCTTTTAAGAAACCAGGTAACAGAGCTTCTTTATCATGGAAAGATCGTTACAACTGAGGCTAAGGCTAAGGAAGTAAAGAAGATCGTTGAGCACATCATTACACTTGGTGTAAAGGAAAAGGATAACTTCGAAGAAGTTACAGTTCAGGCAAAGGTTGCTCGCAAGGATAAAGACGGTAAGAGAGTTAAAGAAGTAGTTGATGGTAAGAAGGTTACTGTATATGATACAGTTGACAAGAAGATCAAGAAGGATTCAGCTTCTAGACTTCACGCTCGTCGTCAGATGATGCAGGTTCTTTACACACCAACAGCTAAGGGTACAAAGAAGAGCGAGTCACACAAGGTTGACATGGCTAACTTCGTATTCGATGAGATCGCTCCAAAGTATGTTGATCGCAAGGGTGGTTACACACGTATCGTAAAGATCGGACCACGTAAGGGTGATGCAGCTATGGAAGTTGTTCTTGAGTTAGTATAATTTAAGACTTTCATTATCCCAGGGATTTTCCCTGGGATTTTTTTTCACAATTTTGTCTAGATAAATTCTTGAATATTTCTAAGTAATCTATGTCAAAACATTGATTCCTGTAGTATCATGAAAACTAACATAAGGATTTTAAGTAGTTGGAGGAAATTAATGGCAACTGATTCTACAAAGAAGATGACTGAAGGAAATCCACTAGGATTAATTCTTGGATTTTCAATACCGATGCTTGCAGGTTTGCTGTTTCAGCAAATGTATAATCTTGTTGACACTATTATTGTTGGACAAACATTAGGGGATAGTGCACTAGCTGCAGTTGGTTCCACAGGTTCAATCAACTTTTTAATAAATGGTTTTTGTATAGGAGTATGCTCGGGATTTGCAATTCCTGTAGCTCAAAGATTTGGAGCAGAAAGCTATGATTCTATGCGTAAATTTGTAGGTAACGCAATAATTATGTCTGCAATTTTTGCAATTGTAATTACGACCATAGTATCTGTATTTTGTTATCCTATTCTTAGATTAATGCAGACACCTTCAGATATTATTGATTTAGCTTATTCATACATTGCAATAATTTTTTTAGGTATACCTGTAACATTTTTATATAACCTTACTGCCGGAATAATGCGTTCTCTAGGTGACAGCAAGACTCCAACATATTTTCTAATAATGGCAGCGGGTATAAATGTAGTACTTGATATCGTATTTATTCTTGTTTTAAAAATGAGTGTTGATGGTCCTGCTCTCGCCACTGTAATTTCACAGTTAGTTGCAGGAATTAGTTGTGTTATATATATGAAGAAAAGATTTCCTATTTTAAAGTTGGCAAAGTCTGATTTAAAGCTAGGCAAGCATCACACTCAGGTCCTTATATCAATGGGAATACCATTTGGATTACAATATTCTGTAACAGCAATTGGTTCAGTTATTTTACAGACAGCAGTAAATGGACTTGGAACTGTTGCAGTAGCATCAATGACAGCTGGTTCAAAAGTGTCCATGTTTGTGGTTTGTCCATTTGATGCTTTAGGTGGAACAATGGCCACCTATGCGGGACAAAACGTCGGCGCAAAAAATATTGATAGAGTAAAGAAGGGTGTTTGGACTGCCCAGTTCATTGGAACAATTTATTCTATATTTATTTTGATTGTATTATATTTTGGAGGAAGATTTATTCTTCATCTATTTACAGATACGGACATTGTAATAGAGCAGGCAATGATGTTCCTGTTAGCAAATGCTGTAACCTATACATTACTTGCTGCAGTCAATATATTTAGATTTGCAATACAGGGAATGGGATTCTCCACATTTGCTATTTATTCAGGTGTAATGGAAATGATTGCTAGAATTTTAGTTGCATTTATTTTTGTACCACTTGTTGGTTTTGCAGGAGCTATTTGGGCCAGCCCTGTAGCTTGGCTATTTGCAGTTATATTCCTTATACCAGGATTTTATTATTGCTGTAACAAGCTTGAAAAGAAATTCTGTGGGGACAATTGTCATCAACTATAAATAATAAAGCGTTTAAAAGTCTAAAGGTAAATAGTAACCTTTAGACTTTTTTTGACGCATTGACTTTAGTGATTAAAAGTGCTAAAGTCTAACAATAAGAAAACAGAGGAGGAGAAAGGCATGAAAAAAATTCTTAGTTTATTAATGACTAGTACATTAATGCTTAGTATGGTCGCATGTGGTACTGATTCAGCCGCTCAAAAGAGCACTGATTCGCAGTCAACAGAAGTTACAGAGGAAGCTACAACAGATGATGCTAAGACATATAATGTTGGCGTTATACAGCTTGTTCAGCATCCTGCATTGGACGCAGCTACAGAGGGTTTTCAGGCAGCGTTAACAGAAAAGTTGGGGGATTCAGTCACCATCACAGTAAACAATGCATCTGGAGATAGTGCTACATGTGCTACAATCGCAAATTCATTTGTATCAGATAATGTTGATTTGATTATGGCAAACGCTACACCTGCTATGCAGGCTAGTGAAACAGCTACTAGCACAATCCCAATTGTTGCTACATCTATTACAGATTATGCTACAGCTCTTGATATTTCAGATTGGACTGGAGCTACAGGTACAAACGTAACAGGTACATCAGATCTTGCTCCATTAGATGGACAGGCTACAATGCTTAACGAATTGTTCCCTGATGCAAAGGAAGTTGGTATAATCTATTGCTCTGGTGAGGATAACTCACTATATCAGGCAAATAAAATTACTGAGTATCTTGAAGGATATGGCTACAATGTTACAGATTATACATTCTCAGATTCTGCAGATGTTGCTACAGTAGTACAGTCAGCATGCTCTAGCAGCGATGTTTTATATGTTCCTACTGACAATGTTGCAGCAAACTGTGCAGAGACAATTAATAACGTGGCATTAACAGCAGGCGTACCAATCGTAGCTGGTGAAGAAGGAATTTGTAAAGGCTGTGGAATCGCTACACTTTCTATTTCATATTATGACATAGGATATGCTGCAGGACTTATGGCTTACGATATTCTTGTGAACGGAAAGGATCCAGCAACAACAGAAATTCAGTACGCAACAGAATTTACAAAAGAATACAATCCACTTATTGCTGAGCAGCTAGGTATTGAGATTCCTAGTGATTATGAAGCAATTGCAATGGATGAAGAATAAGCTTAGAAGATTATAAAAATTATTTTTGAGCAAGGTCGCTTGACCTTGCTCTTTGGAGTTAAATATGGGAATTGAAACTTTAATTATTGGAATGCCTGGTACTTTCGCCCAGGGAATTATATACGGAATAATGGCGCTTGGCGTCTTCATTACTTTTAAAGTACTAAATTTTGCAGATTTGTCAGTGGATGGCTCCTTTGCAACAGGTGGTGCCGTGGCTGCCATCACAATTATTTCAGGAAAATCGTGGATATATGCCATGGTGCTGGCATTTATTGCTGGAGCAGCAGCGGGCTTAATTACAGCTGTGCTTCATACTGTGTTTGGAATACCTGATATTTTATCTGGTATCCTTACTCAGCTTGCCTTATATTCTATTAACCTTAGAATCGCATTAAATCAGCCAAATACACCAATATCTGTTGATAAGTATAATCTTGCAGTATCACTTAGATATAAAGGCTATTCACTTACAATGGTAGTTATAATGGTACTTTTAATTATTGCTCTTATGTACTGGTTCTTTGGAACTGAAGTTGGATCTGCACTTAGAGCGACAGGAACCAATCCTGCAATGAGCAAGGCTCAGGGAATCAATGTAAACCTCATGAAGTCTTTAGGCCTTGTATTATCCAATGCATTAGTAGCATTTGCCGGCGCATTAAGTGCTCAGTTCAATGGAAATGCAGATGTAAACATGGGACGAGGAGCCATTGTAATTGGTCTTGCCGCTATTATTATTGGTGAAGTAATCAGTAATATTTTCAAAAATAGAAATTTTGCAGTTACTTTAATATTTGTAGTGTGTGGTGGTATTTTATACTACATTTTTATGGCAATAGTTTTATGGTTAAAGATGCCAGCAAATGATATGAAGTTATTTACAGCAATCATTGTTGCATTGTTCCTAGCTGTACCATATCTTAAAAATCAGGCAAATAGTTCATTTAGAAAAGCTGCCAAAGAAGGAGGAAAAAAATAATGCTAAACGCTTTTAACTTACAAAAAACCTTCAATCCGGGCACAATCAATGAAAAGGTTGCTTTGGCTGGTGCCACATTAAATCTTGCAGAGGGAGAGTTTTGCACAGTTATCGGTGGTAATGGTGCAGGAAAATCCACATTTTTAAATGCTGTTGCGGGTGTATGGCCTGTTGATGGTGGCAGTATTGAAATTGATGGAATTGATGTTACTGGATTGCCAGAATATAAAAGAGCAAAGTATTTAGGACGCGTTTTCCAAGATCCTATGACTGGAACTGCGGCCAATATGCAAATAGATGAGAATATGGCTTTGGCAGCCCGTAGAGGCAAATGTAGAGGTCTTGGTTGGGGTGTAACAAAAAAGGAACGCGCTACTTATCATGAAATGCTAAAGGAATTGGATTTGGGGCTTGAGGATAGATTAACAGCAAAGGTTGGTCTGCTATCAGGTGGACAACGTCAGGCGCTTACACTTCTAATGGCTACAATTCAAAAGCCAAAGCTTTTACTTTTAGACGAGCATACAGCGGCACTTGATCCTAAAACAGCTTCAAAGGTTCTAGATATTACAGACATGCTAATTAAAGAACATGGCCTTACAGCTATGATGGTTACACATAATATGCGCGACGCAATCAATTATGGCAACCGACTTATTATGATGAATGAGGGGCGTGTAATCCTTAATATTAGTGGAGAAGAAAAGAAAAACCTTACAATCGAAGATTTACTTCATAAATTTGAAGAAGTATCTGGTACAGAGTTTACAAATGATACTGAAATTTTGTCTAAATAAATTACAATTTGGTTTTGCACAATCATTTATTAAATAGTATTAAAAATTTATTAAAAACAGTACTTTTTCCGAGTTTTATGATAAATTAGAATAAGATTTTAGAATAGAATTTCGGAGGTTGAAGGTGAACGAAAATAATAACAACCAGGGCGGAGATAACAACAAGAAAAATCGCCAGCCTTTTTATACATTAGGAATACTTGTAATTATTGCTTTATTCTTCACAAGTATGATGTATAAGTCATCCACATCTTCTTCAAATCAAGAAATTTCATACACTGAGTTCTTGGATTTAGTTGATGAAGGTCAGGTAGATTCTGTTACATTCAAAGATGATGTTATAAATATTACATTAGTAGAAGATTCTACATACGGTCTTACAGATGAGGAGGCTGAGTTAGCAGCTCATTATAAAGAAACCACAGGAAAAAGTGCTCAAATTACACTTTATACCGCATATGTAAATGATGAGGATCTTATCAAAACATTAAAAAAGCATGATGTTGAGATAGAAGGCACTATAGCTGATTCCACAGCAGTCATCATTTATAATGTATTGTCATTTGTGCTTCCACTTGTGCTACTTTGGGTAGTGCTTGGCTTCTTAATGAAGAAAATGGGCGGAGGCGCCATGGGCGTCGGCAAGTCAAACGCCAAGCTTTATAACATGGAAAAGACCACAGGCGTTACTTTCAAGGACGTGGCTGGACAGGATGAGGCAAAGGAATCAGTTCAGGAAATGGTTGATTTCCTACACAATCCACGTAAATATACAGAGATTGGTGCCAAGCTTCCAAAGGGTGCTCTTTTAGTAGGCCCTCCAGGTACAGGTAAAACACTTCTTGCAAAGGCAGTTGCCGGAGAAGCTGGTGTTCCATTCTTCTCACTTGCAGGTTCAGATTTCGTAGAAATGTTCGTCGGTGTAGGTGCTTCTCGTGTTAGAGATCTTTTCAAGGAAGCACAAAAGGTTGCTCCTTGTATAGTTTTCATCGATGAGATCGATGCTATAGGAAAGAGCCGTGATGCTCATTATGGCGGTGGCAATGATGAGCGTGAGCAGACATTAAATCAGCTCCTTGCTGAGATGGATGGTTTTGATTCCAACAAGGGTCTACTCATTCTCGCAGCTACAAACCGACCAGAGGTACTTGATAAGGCATTGCTTAGACCAGGTCGTTTTGATAGACGTATTATTGTTGATAGACCAGATCAAAAGGGTCGTCTCGAAATCCTAAAGGTACATGCAAAGGATGTAAAGATGGATGAGACAGTAGATCTTGATGCTATTGCACTTGCATCAGTTGGTCTTGTTGGTTCAGATTTAGCAAATATTATTAACGAGGCAGCTATCCTTGCTGTTAAGGACAAGCGCAAGTTTGTTAATCAAAAGGATTTATTCGAAGCATTCGAGCTTGTTGCAGTAGGTGGTAAAGAAAAGAAAGACCGTGCCATGAGTGAAAAGGAACGAAGGATTGTTTCTTATCATGAGGTTGGTCATGCTCTTGTATCTGCTCTTCAAAAGGATTCAGAGCCAGTTCAAAAGATTACAATCGTACCACGTACTATGGGTGCTTTAGGTTATACACTTCAGACACCTGAAGAAGAAAAATTCCTTGAGACAAAGGATGAATTAGTTGCAAAGATTGTTACCTTCATGGGTGGCCGTGCAGCTGAGGATATCAAATTTGGTTCATACACATCTGGTGCGGCTAATGATATTGAGCAGGCCACAAAGATTGCTAGAGCAATGGTTACCAGATTTGGTATGTCAGAAAAATTTGGTATGATGGGCCTTGCTACTGTAGAAAGCCAGTATCTTGATGGACGTGCATCACTTATTTGCGGCGAGAATACAGCTGCTCAGATTGATGAAGAAGTACTTCAGATGATTAGCTCAGCTTACGCAAAAGCAAAAGAGCTGCTCTCTGAGAATATGGAATCCTTAGACAAGATTTCAGAATACCTCTTTGAACATGAGACAATCACTGGTAAAGAGTTCATGAAAATCTTTAGAGAAATCAAAGGAATTCCTGAGCCAGAGGACAACAAAGATAAAGAACAGAATAAAACATCAGAGGAAAACACTTCTGATAAAGTAGAGCCTAGCGATTCAAACGAAAATGAAAGCAAGGCAGTTGAAGATATTTTTGATGAGTAATTAATATGGTTACAGAACAAGATTTAAGTAAACTCCCGGATCAACCGGGAGTTTATCTAATGCATGGGAAAAATGATGAAATAATTTATGTTGGAAAAGCATTATCTCTTCGACATAGAGTGCGTCAATATTTCCAGCCAAGTCATGATGAGGGACTAAAGAAAAAACAGATGGTTCAAAATATTGATTATTTTGAATTCATAGTTACAGATTCAGAGCTCGAGGCCCTCATTTTAGAATGTAATTTAATAAAGGAATATCGCCCAAAGTATAATACTATGCTTCGTGACGACAAAACCTATCCGTACATAGAAGTCACCCTTAGCGAAGCATATCCAAGGGTGCTTTTTTCTCGTAGGATAAAGAAAAATGGGAATAAATTTTTTGGACCATTTACATCAGCAGGAGCCGTGCATGACACAATAGATTTGGTTCAGAAATTATATAAGATTAGAACATGCTCCCAGAAGCTTCCCGAAAATATAGGTAAAAGCAGACCATGTCTTAATTATCACATTGGACAGTGCCTTGGCCCTTGTCAAGGAAATGTGTCTGTGGAAGAATACAGAAAAAATGTCGATAAAGTAATCGATTTTTTAAACGGAGATTATTTTGACACATTAAAGGATCTAAAGGCGAAGATGTTTGCAGCATCTGAGGAAATGGATTTTGAAAAGGCCGCAATATATAGGGATTTAATTGAGTCGGTACAGGCCTGTGCAGGCAGACAAAAGGCTACTCAATTAGATGGTGAGGATAGAGATATTATAGCCATGGCTACAGCGGCGGAGGATGCTGTTGTTCAGGTATTTTTTATTCGAAATGGAAAGATGATTGGGCGAGAGCATTTCTTTATAAATGTTCGTGTGGACGACACAAAAGAAGACATGCTTCAATATTTCCTAAAGGATTTTTACACAGGAACACCGTTCATTCCAAAGGAAATTTATTTGCAGAACGAATTGCCGGAAGCTCACCTTTTAGAGGAATGGTTAACAAATAAAAAGGGCTCAAAGGTCTATTTAAAAACACCAAAGCGTGGAGCAAAGGAAAAGCTTGTGGAGCTTGCTGCTAAAAATGCCCAGATGGTATTAGACCAGGATAAAGAAAAAATCAAAAAAGAAGAGGGCCGTACAATTGGCGCAATGAAGGAAATTGCAGATTTGTTAGGATTGCCAGGTGCCAGTCGTATGGAAGCGTTTGACATTTCAAATATTTCCGGATTCCAATCAGTAGGCTCTATGGTTGTTTTCGAAAAGGGAAAGCCAAAGAGATCTGATTATAGAAAATTCAAAATAAAAACGGTCGAAGGTCCAAACGATTATGCTTCAATGCATGAGGTTTTGACCCGTAGATTTTCACATGGATTACAGGAGCTAGAACAAAATGATGGTGTTGTGGAAAACAGTTTCACCAAATTTCCAGATGTTATCATGATGGATGGCGGTAAAGGCCAGGTTCATATAGCCGAGCAGGTCATGAATGAGCTGGGGCTTAAGATTCCTATTGCCGGTATGGTAAAGGATGATCACCATAGAACTAGAGGCTTATATTTTCATGACACAGAGCTGCCAATCGACACACATTCAGAGGGCTTTAAGCTCATTACCAGATTGCAGGACGAGGCCCATAGATTTGCTATAGAGTATCATCGTTCTTTGCGAAGCAAAGGCCAGGTACACAGCTTTTTGGACGATATCGAAGGTATTGGCCCAAAGAGACGAAAGGCTCTTATGAAAAAATATGTATCCGCTGATAAAATGGCTCAGGCCACTATAGAGGATTTGGCTGATACAGAATCTATGTCAAAGGAAGCAGCTGAGGCTGTATACAATTACTTTCACCCTTTGAATTAGCAGAGAAATGATATACAATGTTAACAATGATTTGTTCGGGAGGGGAAATATGGCAAATAATAAATTTGTTACTGTTGCTACAGTTCAGGAAAGATTCAATCTTAGAAACTATACACCGGGTGTAGATTTAAAAGAGGCACATGTTACAGTTGCTGATGTAAATAGACCAGCTTTACAGCTTCATGGATTCTATGAGCATTTTGAGTCAGCTAGAATTCAGCTTATTGGAAATGTTGAGATGGCATATCTTGACAAGAAGACTCGTGAAGAAAAGGATGAGGCATATAAGAAATTATTATCTTATGAGATTCCTTGTGTAATCTTCTGTAGAGGAGAGGTTCCAGAGGATGAATTCGTTAAAATCGCAGAAGGGGCTGGTATTCCTATTTTAGGAACAGACAGATCAACATCTGAATTTATGTCAGCTCTTATCTACTCACTTAATAAAGACTTTGCACCATATACAACTATCCATGGTGTTTTAGTTGATGTTTATGGTGAGGGATTACTTATTACAGGTGAATCTGGTATCGGAAAGTCAGAGGCCGCTCTTGAGCTTATCAGACGTGGACACAGACTTGTATCAGATGACGTTGTAGAAATCAGACGCCCTAATAATGAAAGATTATACGGCCGTGCACCATCTATCACTCAGTATTTAATTGAGCTTAGAGGTATCGGTATTATTGATGTTAAATCATTATATGGTGTTGAGGCAGTAAAGGATGAGCAGCGTATCGACCTAGTTATCAAGCTAGAAGACTGGACAAAGGAAAAGGAATATGACCGCTTAGGCATGACAGATGAATATATGAATATTCTTGGTATTGATGTTACATGTCATTCACTTCCTATTAGACCAGGTCGAAATCTTGCAATCATTTGCGAGACTGCCGCTGTAAATCATAGACAGAAAAAAATGGGTTACAATGCAGCAGAGGAGCTCTATCGCAGAGTTCAGTCTAACATTGCAGGAGAATAGAGTAACACTAGTTAGGAGTAAAAGTTATAATGGAAAGAATTAATGCATGGAGTAAATATACTTCAGAAAAAGACAAGAAAAAAGTATTTAAGTTTGCAGAAGAATATAGACAGTTCTTATCTTCTTGCAAGACAGAAAGAGAATGCGTTGCATTCTTCGTTGATAAAGCAAAGGAGCTTGGTTATGTAGATATCCAGGACGTTATTGCAAAGGGACAGACAGTAAAGGCTGGTGACAAGCTTTATGCAGTAAACAAAGGCAAGGAAATGATCGTATTCAATATCGGTTCTGAGGATTTAGAAGCTGGTATGAATATTTTAGGTGCTCATATCGACAGCCCACGTATGGACTTAAAGCAGAATCCTCTTTATGAAGATTCTGATATTGCTCTTCTTGATACACATTATTATGGTGGCATCAAGAAATATCAGTGGGTAACTATTCCACTTGCTCTTCACGGCGTTATGATCAAGAAAAACGGCGAGAAGGTTGCTGTAAACGTTGGTGAAGATCCAGCAGATCCAGTATTTGGTATTTCTGATTTACTTATCCACCTTGCAGCTGATCAGATGGACAAAAAGGGTGCAAAGGTTGTAGAGGGCGAGGATCTCAACGTTATCGTTGGTGGTATTCCTTCCTTCGACAAAGAGGGCAAAAAGGAAAAGGATGCTGTAAAGGCAAACATCCTCAAGCTTCTCAAGGAAAAGTATGACATTGAAGAAGAGGATTTCATTTCTGCAGAAATCGAAGTTGTTCCAGCAGGTCCAGCTCGTGACTTTGGATTTGATCGTTCAATGATTTTAGGCTATGGCCATGACGATAGAGTATGTGCATATCCTTCATTTATGGCTCTTGCAAATTGCAAAAAGACATTAAAGAAGACAGCATGTGCACTTTTAGTTGATAAGGAAGAAATCGGTTCTGTTGGTGCAACAGGTATGGAATCACGTTTCTTCGAGAACATCGTTGCAGAGCTTTACAACTTAATGGGTGGATACTCAGAGTTAAAGCTTCGTAGAGCACTTACAAACTGCAAGGTATTATCAAGTGATGTATCTGCAGGCTTTGATCCAAACTATGCATCAGCATTTGAAAAGAATAATGCAGCTTACCTTGGACGTGGTCTTGTATTCAACAAGTACACAGGTGCTAGAGGAAAGTCTGGTTCAAACGATGCATCTGCAGAGTACGTAGGCGAGGTTCGTGATATTATGAACGATGCAAAGGTATCTTGGCAGACAGCCGAATTAGGAAAGGTTGACCAGGGTGGCGGCGGAACAATCGCTTACATCATGGGCAATTACAATATGCAGGTAATTGATTCAGGTGTTGCAGTACTTTCAATGCACGCACCATGTGAGATTATCTCAAAAGTTGACTTATATGAAGCATTATTAGGATATGAGGCATTTATTGAGCATGCATAATAATTATTTAAATAATTATTCGGAAATGGAAAAGCTATTTCCAGAATCAAAAATATTGGCTGATGAGCCAATGAAAAAGCATACCACCTTCAAAATTGGTGGACCAGTTGATATTTATGTGGAACCAACCTCGAAAGAGGTGGTTCCTATTATTGACTATCTAAAAAATAATAAAATACCTTTTATGGTAATTGGTAACGGAAGCAATCTTTTAGTTTCAGATGATGGAATCGAGGGTGCTGTTATTTGTTTTGGAAGAAATGCCCAGGGCATTACTATTGAGGGAACAAAGCTAATAGCTGATTCAGGCGCACTTTTATCCACAGTAGCCAATACTGCTGCGAAAAACGGCCTTACAGGCTTAGAATTTGCATCAGGTATACCAGGCTCAATCGGTGGAGCTGTATATATGAATGCAGGCGCTTACGGCGGAGAAATGAAGGATATTATAGAATCAGTCACAGTACTTGATTCCAACCTTGAAGTAAAGACCATGACTGTGGATGAGCTCGCTTTGTCATACAGACATAGTATTTTTATGGAAAATGGATTTATCGTTCTTTCTGCAGTTCTTTCTCTTAAGGAAGGCAATCCAGAAGAAATAAAAGCACAAATAGACGATATTCGTCAGCAGCGTGTTACAAAGCAGCCTCTAAATTTCCCTAGTGCAGGCTCAACATTTAAGCGCCCAACAGGCTATTTTGCCGGAAAGCTTATTGACGATACTGGGCTTAGAGGTTATTCTGTAGGCGGTGCACAGGTGTCAGAAAAGCACTGTGGATTCGTTATCAATAGAGAAAACGCTACATGTGCAGATGTGTTAAAGCTCATGTCAGATGTGGATGAGCGCGTTTTTGAAAAATTTGGCGTCCATATGGAGCCAGAGGTGAGAATTATAGGGAGGAACATTCATTGAACCTACTTATACTAACAGGAATGTCAGGTGCAGGAAAAAACACTGCATTTAAAATGTTAGAGGATATGGGATATTATTGTGTTGATAATCTGCCAATTCAGCTTTTAAAAAGCTTTGTTGAGTTAGCGGATAGCGATGCAATCCATCAAAAAATGGTAGTTGGCATAGATGTACGTAATGGTACAGCTATGAAGCTTTTGCCAGAGATTCTTCAGGAATTGGATGATGACAACAAACATTTCAAGATACTATTCCTTGACGCTGAGGATGATATCCTTATAAAGCGATACAAGGAAACTAGACGTAATCACCCTCTATCAGGTAGAGAGCGCATTGCAGCAGGTATCCAAAAGGAAAGAGAATCTATTGGATTTTTAAAGGATGAGGCAGATTATGTTATCGATACCACTCATCTACTTACCAGAGAGCTCAAAGAAGAGCTGGAAAAAATATTTGTAGATGATGCAGAATACAAGAGCCTTTTTGTTACTATTATTTCATTTGGTTTCAAATATGGTATTCCTGAAGATGCAGATTTAGTATTTGATGTAAGATTTTTACCAAATCCTTATTATGATACAGAGCTTAGGCCATTTACCGGCAATGACAAGCCTATAAAAGATTTTGTTTTAAAGTATGATGAGGCACAGATATTCTTAGCAAAGGTTACAGATCTTATAAAATTCCTTATTCCAAACTATATTAAAGAGGGAAAAAATCAGCTAGTTATTGCTGTAGGTTGTACAGGTGGCAAGCATCGTTCAGTTTGCCTTGCGGATGAAATTTTTGATACATTAAACGGAGATGAGTCCTTTGGACTTAAAATTGAGCATCGAGATATTGGAAAAGATGCTTTGAGAGGAAAATAATTGTCGTTTTCAAGGGATGTAAAAGCAGAGCTTTTTGAGATTATACCTAAGAGCAGACACTGTCAGTTGGCAGAGCTTGCGGGTATTATCACCAGTGTTGCAAAGGCATCAGAAGTTGATAAAAATGGACTTTTGACTCAATTGCAAATGGATGATAACATAAGCAGAAAAGGCTTTACTTTATTAAATAAAACACTTAATATAAGAGACAGCGTCATGTCACTAAATGAGGATGATTATATAGAAGTAAAAAAAATGCTTCAATTATCCGAGGATATGCACACAGTTGATGAGATTCTTATTCAGCAGCCATGTTGCAAGCGCTCATTTATACGAGGTGCTTTTGAGGTCTCAGGATCCATATCAGACCCCAATAAGGGATACCATTTCGAAATAGTTTGCAATGCTAAAGCACAGGCGCAGCAGCTATTATCCACTATTAAATTTTTCGATTTAGATCCTAAAATGGTAGAGCGAAATGGAAAATACGTTGTGTACCTTAAAGAGGGTGCTCAGATAGTAGAAATGCTTCGAGTTATGGGAGCAGCTCATTCTGTTATGGATTTAGAAAATATCCGCATAGTGAAAGAAGTTAGAGGCACAATAAACCGAAAGGTAAATTGTGAGACAGCCAATATCAGCAAGACTGTTAATGCAGCAGTTAGACAGATAGAAGATATTAGATTAATAGACCAGGAGCTTGGCTTATATAATCTTCCAGATCAGTTGCAGGAAATCGCTGAAATTAGACTGACTCATCCAGATACTCCATTAGGAGATTTGGGGCAGTATCTTGATCCACCCATTGGCAAATCCGGAGTGAATCATAGATTAAAAAAGCTATCTACCATAGCTGAGAGCTTACGGTAGAATAGGTTATATGTTTTATTAGATATTCAGGAGGATGTCATGCAGAAAGAAGTAACTATTCAGATGTCAAATTCAATGGAGGCAACACCAATTGCTCATTTAGTACAGTTGGCTAATCAGTTTTCTAGTTCTATTTATTTTGAAATGGATGAAAAAAAGGTTAATGCAAAGAGCATTATGGGAATGATGAGTCTTGTATTGGCATCAGGTTCAAAGGTAGTTATTGCAGCTGATGGAGAAGATGAAGAGAAGGCCGTTTCAGAGCTTTCAGATTTTCTTACAAAATAAATATTTGTAGAGGGATATATGTCAAAGAGATTACTATTTATAATTAACCCACGTTCAGGAAAGGGGCAGATTAAAGAACATCTTGCTGACATCCTAGACACAATGATAAAAGCAGGCTATGAGGTTACTGTGCATATTACACAGTCTCAGGGCGATGCTACAGATCAAGTAATTAAAGAGGCAGAGAACTTCGACAGAATCGTTTGTTCAGGTGGTGATGGTACATTAGATGAGGTAGTCACAGGTATGATGCGTTTAGAGCCATCACAGAGACGACCTATAGGTTATATACCAGCTGGTTCAACAAACGATTTTGGTAATTCTCTCGGAATAGACAAAAATATGTTGAATGCAGCCAAGATAAGTGTTTCTGACACTCTGTTTCCATGTGATATTGGACAGTTTAATTCAGACTCATTTGTATATGTGGCTGCATTTGGTATTTTTACAGAGGTTTCCTATGCCACTTCACAGGATCTGAAAAATTTACTAGGACATGCAGCATATATTATCGAGGGAGCAAAGCAGCTTCGCGATATACCATCATTTAGAATGCAGATAGAATATGATGGAAATGTAACATACGATGAATTTATTTTTGGTATGATTACAAACACCATGTCTGTTGGAGGTTTCCAGGGAATCATCCGTGGAGACATTGGATTAAATGATGGAGTTTTTGAGGTTACCCTCATTAAAATGCCCAAGAATCCAATCGAATTAAATGAAATAATTGGATATATGACAGGAATGATTCCAGATTCAGATATGGTATTTTCATTCCAATCTAAAGAATTAAAACTTACATCTAATGAAGAGGTCCCATGGACTTTAGATGGAGAATTTGGCGGAAAACATCAGGTTGTATCTATCACCAATGTGCATAACGCCCTTGAAATAGCTATTGAATAGACTTTATCGTTATGATAGAATTTGCAATAGATAGGACTAGAAATAGTCCCAAATAATGATTATATGGAGGAATAATTATGTTAGTTTCTGCAAAAGAAATGCTTGATAAGGCAAAAGCAGGTCATTATGCTGTTGGCCAGTTTAACATCAACAATCTTGAGTGGACAAAAGCCATTCTTCTTACAGCTCAGGAGCTCAACTCACCAGTAATTCTTGGTGTTTCTGAGGGCGCTGGAAAGTACATGACAGGTTTCAAGACTGTTGCAGCAATGGTTAAGGCTATGGATGAGGAGCTTGGTATCACAGTTCCTGTAGCACTTCACCTTGATCACGGTACATACGAAGGATGCTACAAGTGCATTAAGGCAGGATTTACTTCTATTATGTTTGATGGTTCACACTATCCATTCGAGGAGAATCTTGCAAAGTCTACAGAGCTTGTTAATGTAGCACACGGCCTTGGTCTCTCAATTGAGTGTGAGGTTGGTTCTATCGGCGGCGAGGAAGACGGTGTCGTTGGAATGGGCGAGTGCGCTGATCCTAACGAGTGCAAGACTATCGCTGATCTTGGCGTAGATATGCTTGCAGCAGGTATCGGTAACATTCATGGTAAGTACCCAGCAAACTGGCAGGGACTTTCATTTGAGACACTTGATGCTATCCAGCAGAAGACAGGTGCTATGCCACTCGTTCTTCACGGTGGTACAGGTATCCCAGCTGATATGATTAAGAAAGCTATCGAGCTTGGTGTATCAAAGATTAACGTTAATACAGAGTGCCAGCTTTCATTTGCTGATGCTACACGTAAGTACGTTGAGGCAGGTAAGGATCTTGAAGGTAAGGGATTTGACCCTCGTAAGCTTCTTGCTCCTGGTACTGACGCTATCAAGGCTACAGTAAAAGAGAAGATGGAGCTTTTCGGTTCAGTAGGAAAGGCTTAAGATTGTAAATTTTTCGAAATTTGCAATCCATGAACTTTAGGAAGGCAATTTTTAAAAATAGACAATCGGTAAGCAACCTTGCTGATTGTCTATTTCTATATAATGTTGGAAAGGATACAAAAGAATAATGGAAGAATATTTTAATGTGGCAGACATCTTTGGAGAGAACGTTTTCAATGATACTGTTATGCAAGAGCGACTCCCAAAGAAGACCTATCAGAGATTGAAGCAAACAATTTCTGAGGGCAAAGAGCTAGATCTAGAGACCGCAGATGTCATTGCTCACGAGATGAAGGAATGGGCGATTGAGAAGGGTGCTACCCATTACACACATTGGTTCCAGCCACTTACAGGTATTACCGCTGAAAAGCATGACTCGTTTATTTCGGCTCCACTTCCTAGTGGAAAGGTATTAATGAGCTTTTCAGGTAAGGAACTAATCAAGGGTGAGCCAGATGCGTCTTCATTCCCATCAGGTGGATTACGTGCCACATTTGAGGCTAGAGGTTATACAGCATGGGACCCTACATCACCAGCTTTCGTCAGACAGGATGCAGCAGGCGCAACACTTTGCATACCTACAGCATTTTGCTCTTATACAGGCGAGGCTCTTGATCAGAAAACACCATTGCTTCGTTCTATGGAGGTGCTCTCTGAGCAAGCCATTAGACTTGTTAGATTATTTGGTAATACCACATCACAGCGAGTAACACCATCTGTAGGTGCTGAACAGGAATACTTCCTTATTGATCGTGAAATGTATCTTGCTAGAAAAGATTTAATGTACACAGGACGTACATTATTCGGTGCTATGCCACCTAAGGGTCAGGAGATGGACGACCATTACTTTGGTTCCATTCCAGAGCGTATAGAGGCATATATGCGCGATGTAAATATCGAGCTTTGGAAGCTTGGTGTTTCTTCAAAGACTCAGCATAACGAGGTTGCTCCAGCTCAGCATGAGCTTGCTCCTATCTATGCTCAGTGTAATGTGGCTGTAGACCACAATCAGATTATTATGGAGACACTTAGAAAGGTTGCAAACCGTCACGGTTTACAGTGTCTTCTTCATGAAAAGCCATTTGATGGTGTAAACGGATCAGGAAAGCATGACAACTGGTCACTTGTTACAGATGATGGTATCAATTTATTTGAGCCAGGAAAGTCACCACATGAGAACATCCAGTTCCTACTTGTTCTCTGCCTTGTTTTAAAGGCTGTAGACCGTCATGCAGATCTTTTACGTGAGTCTGCATCAGATGTAGGAAACGACCACCGTTTAGGCGGAAATGAAGCACCTCCAGCTATTATTTCTGTTTACTTAGGCGAGCAGTTAGAGGATGTACTAAAGCAGCTTATTTCTACAGGTACAGCTACTAAATCTAAAAAGGGCGAAAGACTTGCCACAGGCGTTAGAACACTTCCTGATTTCAGAAAAGATGCCACAGATAGAAACCGTACATCACCATTCGCTTTCACTGGAAACAAATTCGAGTTTAGAATGGTTGGTTCACAGGATTCTGTTGGTGAGCCAAATGTTGTTCTTAATACAATTATGGCAGAGGCACTTTGCGAGGCTTGTGATGAGCTTGAAAAGGCAAAGGATTTTGATGTAGCTGTTCATGATATGATTAAAAAGCTCGCTACTGACCACCAGAGAATCGTATTCAATGGAAACGGTTATTGCGACGAGTGGATTGAGGAAGCAAAGAGAAGAGGATTACCTAGCATCAATTCATTAGTTGAGGCTATTCCAGCTCTTACAACAGAAGCTACTGTCTCAATGTTTGAAAAGTTCAAGGTATTCTCTAGGGTAGAGCTTGAGTCTAGAGCAGAGATTGAATACGAGCAGTACATCAAGACTATCAACATCGAAGCAAAGACTATGATTGATATGGCTTCAAAACAGATCATTCCAGCAGTAATCAGCTATGCTACAGAGCTTGGACTTTCTATCGGCACTATTACAGACGCTTGTCCTGAGGCAGATGTTAGCACTCAGAAGGAGCTTCTTATCCAGGTATCTGATTATCTCAAGGAAACAAAGACAGCATTAGAAAACCTTCGTGCTGTAAACGATAAAGCATCCAAATTACAGGTTTCTTCTTGTGAGAAGGCAAACTTCTATCATGATGAAGTAAACAAGGCTATGAGAGCTCTCAGAGCCCCTGTAGATGCATTAGAGATGATTGTCGACAAGGATTCTTGGCCAATGCCAAGCTACGGAGATATGATTTTCGAAGTATAATTGCAAAATAAAAAACCACTTCATTACGAAGTGGTTTTTTTATGCTTAATTTTATTGACCGGTGTCTGTTGTTGGCGTTGTGGTATCAGTAGTAGTTGTGGCATCCTGCACCTCTGTTGTGCCAGCAGGAGCTGTTCCTACAGAGCCTGTATTTGGCAGCTGATAACCGCCATGGATAGGACAGTACTGACCAAATGTGGCTGCATCAACAGAATACTGTTCGTCGTCTGTACCAGCGCTACCGCCTATGATAAATACACCAGAACGGTATGGACATTCTGAATTTGCAAACATGTGAGTCTCTGTACATACATTTCCAAGATAATGCTTATCGCAATATTCTGTAGGCTCTGTACCCTTTTCAAAGTACTCAGTATAAACCTGAGAACCACGTGGATCACAATCACATACACCACTAATTGCAAGCTTTCCTGATTTTGCGCAAACAGGAACAGCTACAATATCTGCTGGTTGAGTGAAGTCCTTATATTCGAGTCCCTCGTGGATTCTACTCATAACTGCTTTCCATATTACCTTAGAATATTTTGTGTAGCTTTGAGGTGTATTATCATCATATCCGCCCCAAATAACTGCTGTATAGTATGGAGTGTAGCCTGCAAAGACTGTATCCCTATTCTTTGTTGTAGTACCTGATTTACCGGCTACAGCCATGCCATCAAAGTTGGCAACCTTACCTGTACCGGAGGTCATAACATCCTTCATAGCATCTGTTAGAAGCCATGCAGTTGTTTCTTTTAATACTCTTGTAGGAGTGTTCTCTCTATTGTCTAGAATAATGTTTCCCTGGTGGTCAACAACTGTTGTATAGAAAATAGGAGAATTATATTCACCACCATTTGCTATTGTTGCATAGGCTGTTGTCAAATCTAGGTTTGTAACACCTTTTGTGATACCACCAAGTGCTAATGCCTGGTTGTTATCACCATCAGTAAGTGTTGTGATACCTAACTGCTTTGCATACTGGAAACCAAGGCTTGTTCCAATATCACCCATAACTTCTACTGTTACGACATTTATAGAATGTGTAATTGCTGTTCGGATATTTGTATATCCGCGATAACTCTTGTCGTAGTTTTGTAGAGAAGTACCATCTGCGTATGTTGTAGGATGATCATCTTCTACAGACGCAAGTGTCATTCCACCGGCATCTAGAGCGGCTGCATAACAAGCAATAACCTTGAAAGTAGAACCAGGCTGTCTGGTAATACCTGTGGCTCTGTTAAGAGTCTTGGCTGCAGTCTTATCGCCTCTACCACCAACCATTGCAACTACCTGTCCGGTAGACTGATCCATAATAGTCATGGCTGCCTGTGGCTGTAAGGTATAGGTAACTGTTTCACCAGCGATTTCATCGCCATCTTCCATAATGGCTGCCTTGTATTCGTCAATAGCAGCTGCAGCCTCTTCTTCGGAATCAAATTCTAGTGTGTAGCTAGAATTGCTTGCCTGGTAATAAGAAAGCATTGTTGTATCTGAATAATTAGCAGTTGTTCCATCTGTCTTATTTAAGGTCAAACGATATGAGAATGAAATCTTTTCATTTCCATTATAGTTTTCTGTGTTGTTGATTTCTTCTTCGGCAATACTTTGGATTGAAGAATCCTGTGTACTGTAAATTGAAAGACCACCAGAATAAAGAAGTGAATATGCTTCTGATTCTGTATATCCCAGTCTGTCCTGTAAATCCTGAACAACCTCATCTGTCAATGCATCTACAAAGTAAGATGTAGTTGAAGTAGATAACTCTGTGTTTAAAACAGATATTCTGTCATATACATCTGTATCAGCAACAGCCTCGTCGTATGCCGACTGGGTGATAAGACCCTGTGAAAGCATGTTGTTAAGTACCTTTGTACGTCTTTGAGCATTGTCCTCAGGATGTGTTATAGGATTGTACTTGCTAGGATTTTGAGTAATACCTGCAATAACTGCACATTCAGAAAGAGTCAAATCAGAAACATCTTTATTGAAGTATCTTTCTGCGGCAGCTTCAACACCTAATGTATTTTGACCTAGGTTGATACTGTTAAGGTAATTTTCAAGAATCTCTGACTTAGGTGTGATTTTTTCCAATTCTACAGCTAAGTATTGCTCTTGAATCTTTCGATTTATACTATCAAAAATAGTGTCCTCAGAAGTCCAAGTAGTAAAATAATTATTCTTTAATAATTGTTGTGTTATTGTACTGGCACCCTGTGAAAAATGAAATCCATTTGCGATACCTGTAAAAGCGGCTCTGACAATACCTTGGATATCAATACCATTGTGCTCTAAAAATCTCGAATCTTCTATTGCAATAAATGCATTCTCTAAATCATCTGGAATCTCGTCTAATGTAACATAAGTACGATTGGCACCTGATGAAGCGAGAGTTTCGATTTCATTACCAGAAGCATCATAAACTGTACTCATGTAGCCTGTAGGTGAAATATCAATAGTGGCTACATCTGGCAACTCATCAATAAGATTTTTAGCATAGAGGAAAGCAAATAATCCACCTGCAATGATGACAGATACAAAGCATATTAAGAATATGCGAATAACTGCGAGACCAGCGCTGTGGCGCTTTTTCTTTTTGCGTCCTGTCAGCTTGGCGGCTTGCTTTGCTGCGTTTTCTTTTCCGTAATTCATTATGTACCTCCAAAACTTAGACTTCATTATACCAAAATTATCCTTTATAATAAACAACGTAGTTTATAAAGACTTCTTATTATAAGCAGAAATTTTGTTAATAATTAGGAATTGATTAATAGAGAGATGGTTTATGGCAGAAAATAATTACAAAATTTTATATAAGGGTGGCGTTGGTGAAATCGAGGAAAAAAAGTCTAGATTTATTGCCAGCATTGCACCTGTCACAACAGAAGAAGAGGCCACTGCATTTATTAATGCAAAGAAAAAGGAATACTGGGATGCAAGACATAATTGCTCTGCTTTTGTTATAGGAGAAAGAAACGAGATCAGCAGATGTAACGATGATGGGGAGCCAGCCCAGACTGCAGGTCGTCCTATGCTTGATATATTACTTAGAGAAAACATCCACAATTGCGTTGTGGTTGTCACCAGATATTTCGGCGGTGTATTACTTGGCACCGGAGGATTAGTTCGTGCATATCAGGGTGCTGTAGCAGAGGGACTAAAAAATTGTCAGCTTGTTGAACCTAAAAAAGGTTTTCCAGTAGAAATTTTAACCGATTACAATGGATATGGAAAAATTGAATACGTTTTACGAGAAAATAATATAAAAATTTTAAACTCAGATTTTGGAGCAGATGTAAAAATTTCTGCTGTGATTCCAACTTCTTTAAAAGAAAATATCGCAAATACGATATCAGATAAAACCGCCGGAAACGCCCAATTTACCTGGGCTGACGAGATTATGTATGACATCATAAATGGGGAATTAATAAATTTTTGAAAAAAGTTTGAAAAAAACCCTTGCATTTTTAAAATCTATACCCTATAATAGCATTCGTTGACGCGGCAAAGCACAAAGCAAAACGCACAACGTAATGGCCCATCGCCAAATGGTAAGGCAACGGACTCTGACTCCGTCATTTCAAGGTTCGAATCCTTGTGGGCCAGCTACAGACCTAAGCATGCGCTTAGGTCTATTTTGTTATATACGAGTTTTTTGGAGGATTTATGTATTCTTATTCTGATAGGGTCAGCTACAGTAGGGTTGATGATGAGTTAAATCTTACATATTTTGCACTTGTTAATTACATGCAGGATTGCAGCTGTTTTCATTCTGATGATGTAGGGGTCGGTATTTATTATTTGGCACCCAAGTCTCTAGGCTGGTTTGTTACCAGTTACGAGATTCATATTAATAGAATGCCTAGATATTCAGAACGTATTGTCATTAAAACATGGCCCTATCAGGTTCGTGGAATGATGGCCAGACGTGTTTACACCATTTCTACAGAGGACGGAGAGTTACTTGCTTATGCGGATTCATTATGGGTTCTTATGGATCTAGAAAAGCTACACCCAGCTCGTTTAACAACAGAAATACTTGAGGCATATCCTTTAGATACCAAAATGCCAAAATATGATTTCAAAAGACCAAAGCTTTCATACAAAGACAATGGAAAGCATGTTGGTAAATTTACCGTGACAGAATCTTATATAGATACAAATGGTCACATGAACAATTCTTTTTATATTGACGTTACTAGAAAATTCCTTCCATCGGAGGAGTTCACTACTATAAATGTAAATTATAAAAAAGCAGCATTATTATTTGATGAATTAGATGTATATTTGGTAGAATTAGAAACAGGCTATCAAACCGTTTTGATGAAAGATGATCAGGTATACACTATAGTGGAGTACAATTAATGAAATTAGGCGAAATTCAGCTATTAAAAATACAAAAGAAGGTAGAGTTCGGTGTTTATCTTACAGATGGCACAGACAGGATATTGCTTCCTAAAAAGCAGGTCCCAGAAAACGCATCCATAGGTGATGAGATTTCTGTATTTGTTTACAAGGATTCAAAGGATAGAGCAATAGCTACTACCACTACACCAAAGCTTACACTTGGTAAATACGGATTACTTCGTGTTAGCCAGATAAATAAAGTCGGTGCCTTCTTAGATTGGGGATTAGAAAAGGATCTTTTCCTTCCATTCAAGGAGATGACTCGTCAGCCATCCGAGGGTGATGAGATTTTAGTTAGATTATATATTGATAAGAGCGAGAGATTATGTGCATCTATGAAGGGAATCTATGATTTACTTTCAAAGAAGCCACCTTACACTGTTGGTGATGAGGTAGAGGCTAGAGTCTATGAGTTCGGTCATGACTTTGGTACATTTGTTGCTCTCGAGGACAAATATTCTGCCATGATTCCTAGACATGAGGATACTAGCAAGTATCATATCGGTGATGTAATTATGGTTCGCATAACCGGAATAAAAGAAGATGGAAAATGCGATGTTACAATTAGGGACAAGGCATACGTTCAGATGGAGGATGATGCAGAGGCATTATTAGAGCTTATTGATAGCTACGCAGGTGTTCTTCCATTTTCGGAGAAGGCTTCACCAGAGGTAATTAAAAGGGAGACAGGTCTTTCAAAGGCAGCATTCAAAAGAGCAATCGGACGTTTATACAAAGAACGAAAGATTACACTTGAGGGCGGAAAAATCCGCAAGGCCACAGAGGACTAGTTTTACCTTTAATGTATAATGGAGGTTAATGATATGAAGAATGTAATTGCAACTAACAAAGCACCAGCAGCCATTGGACCATATTCACAGGCTGTAGAAGTCAATGGTATGGTTTATACATCAGGAATCATTCCTGTAGATCCTGAAACAGGAGTTATTCCAGAGGGTGCAGCAGCACAGGCTGATAGGGTATTCAAAAGCATGTCAGCTTTATTAGAGGCAGCTGGTACATCTATGGCAAACGTAGTAAAGACAACAGTCTTTATCAAAAACATGGAAGATTTTGCAGCTATCAACGAGGTATATGCAAAATATTTTCCAGAGCCATTCCCAGCTCGTTCATGCATTGAGGTAGCTCGTATACCAAAGGATGTATTATTAGAGGCAGATGCCATAGCTACAAAATAACTACTCGGAGATAAGTTATGAATTATGATGTAATAATTATCGGTGCAGGACCAGCGGGACTTGCTGCAGGAATATATGGAAAAAGAGCAGGTTTATCTGTTCTTGTCCTGGATTCTAGCCCTATCAGTGGTGGACAAATCCTCAGCACATATGAGGTAGACAATTATCCAGGTATCCCTGGTGTCAGTGGTGCGGATTTAGGAAAGAGTCTTAGAGAGCATTGCGATACATTAGGTGTGGAATTTGCCAAGGGCAGAGTTACCAGCATTATTGATAAAGGTAATACAAAAGAAATAGTCACAAAAAAGCAAACCTTTATTGCAAGAGCAGTTATAGTTGCAACAGGTGCTTCCAATAGAAAGCTTGGATGTAAAGGGGAAGAAGAGCTTTCTGGTATGGGAGTTTCATATTGTGCTACTTGTGACGGAGCATTTTTCAAAGATAAGAAAGTTGCTGTAGTCGGCGGTGGAGATGTAGCTCTAGAAGATGCGTTATATCTTGCCAGAAGCTGCAAAGAGGTTTATCTAATCCATCGAAGAGATGAGTTCAGAGGGGCTGCAGTGCTACAGGAGCAGGTTAAAAATACTCAAAATATTACAATATTATTTGATACCACTGTGGATTCCATAAATGGAGATGGCCCAGTGGAGTCGATTACAACAGTCAATAAAAATACTGGTTCATGCAAAGACGTTGCAGTTGATGGTGTTTTTGTGGCGGTAGGAACAGTACCAAATACTGGCTCTATTGCAGGACTTCCTGATCAGGATGCTGCAGGCTATATTATTGCAGATGAAACTGCAGTTACCAGCATCCCAGGTATATTTGCAGCAGGAGATGTTCGCACAAAACAGCTTAGACAGGTTATCACTGCCACAGCCGATGGAGCCAATGCTATTACATCAGTTGAAAAATATTTTCAGGGGAAATAATGTTTACTAAATTGTTACAAATTTACAATTGCGTATAAAAAGGTAATTTGACGGAATTTTACAGGACTTGACATATTAGTTGTGAAACTATATAATGACATCAGTTGTAACAAGTTTGTAACAATTCGGAGGTTTGATTACAAATGAATTTAAGATGGAAAAAAACTATAAGCTATACCGTTGCAGCATGCGCAGTAGTTGGTAGTATTTCTCTTACATCAGATGCGGCATCTACTACAGCAGGTGTTAGCGCAATATCTAGTTCTACTGGTGATTTAGAGGGCACTACTTATTCAGCATATGCAGGTGTATCGCTTACAGTTAATGATATGTTAGCCAATGCTACTGTACTTGCTACAGAGTCACTTCTTGCTGACAACGCTACAGAGGCTGTTGCACAGAGTGAATACGCAAATATTGCTATAGCTCAGGTTGACAATTATGTATATATTCGTGAGACAGCTTCTGCTGACAGCGAATATGTCGGAAAACTTTATAACAATTCTGCAGCGACAGTATCTGATACAGTCGAGACAGATGATGGTACATGGTTACTTATTACATCAGGTGATGTTACTGGATATGTAAAGCAAGAATACGTAGTTCAAAACGACGAAGAGCTTGCAAAGCAGGTTTCTCGTAGACTAGCTACAGTAAACACTACTACACTTTATGTTAGAGAAGAAGCTTCTACAGATTCTAGTGTTATAGATTTACTTCCTGTAGGTGATGACCTTACAGTTATTGACGAGTCAATGGCTGATTCAGGTTGGGTAAAAGTTACATGTAATGCTGGTGAAGGATATGTTAGTACAGAGTACGTTACACTTTCTACAGATTACACAGTTGCCGAGTCAAAGAGTGCAGAGATTGCTCGTTTAGCAAAGGAAGAAGAAGAAAAGAAAGCCGCTCAAGAAGCAGCAGAGAAGGCTTCACAGGCTGCAGCAGCAGTTAGCGCAAAGTCATCTTCATCATCTTCTTCATCATCATCAAAGAGTTATTCAGCTCCATCAGGATCAAATGGTAGCGCAGTTGTAAACTATGGTGCTCAGTTCGTTGGAAATCCATACGTATACGGTGGCTCATCACTTACAAACGGTACTGATTGTTCTGGATTCGTTATGAGTGTTTATTCTGCATTTGGTATCAACCTACCTCACTCATCATCCGCTCTTCGTAGCGTTGGTTCAGCTGTTTCTTATGATGATATGCAGCCTGGTGATATCGTATGCTACTCTGGTCACGTAGGTATTTATGCTGGTAACGGTCAGTTATTACATGCATCTACATACAAGACTGGTATTACATACTCAAATGTAAACTACAAGTCAATTCTTGCAATTAGAAGAATTCTTTAATTAAAACTATATTAGGCGTCAGCAATAGCTGGCGCCTTTTAAATTTAGATATAATAATTTCCACGCAAAAGACACTTTGGAGAATTATCTGAAAACTATTTT
This sequence comes from Pseudobutyrivibrio sp., assembly GCA_024693775.1. Classification (GTDB taxonomy): domain Bacteria; phylum Bacillota; class Clostridia; order Lachnospirales; family Lachnospiraceae; genus Pseudobutyrivibrio. The sequence goes on along the minus strand of JAILKL010000030.1, from coordinate 25,223 downwards.
TGCAACTACTTACTTTAGAATCATAAATTTGCACAAAACTGACAGTTGATAAATATGTTAGAATATTCGCATTTGTGGAAAAATGTAACAAGTTTTCCACATATCATCACATAAACGTCACGTAAAATCGGACTTGTCAACTTCTTATCCACTTTATCCACCGGAAATGTGAAAAAATATGAAAAGTTATCCACATTTACAGAAAACATATGTTTTGTTTTAAACTTACAAAAGTTGCAAAGTTGACAAAAAATGTTGACTTTAAAAGTGCGTATGGTTTATCTGAAAATACTGAGTATTATCAGACAATAATATCTATTGGTTCTCGGTTCACAAAAGCTCCACATCTTTAAGTACCTCAGAATTTCTGCTTTCACATATACATAAATACTTAATAGTAACAATTTGCATAATAAATAATAAGATTCCTATTTCATTTTTTGGTTATTTATATTAGAATGAACATAAGTTATGTGAATTTGTATGCAAAAAAATGTTTTTTGATTGTCTATATTGCATAGATGACTAAAAAGGTTTTTTATCGCTTGCGATAATTTAGGAGGTATTCGATATGATTTCGAATCAAATTATGCAAAATACTATAGAGGGGTTACATCAGCTTACAAAAATTGATTTAGCTGTACTTGATGCAGATGGAGTTGCACTTGCGTCTACATTTCAGGATACAGCTCAGTTTAAGGATGCTGTCTATGGTTTTGCTTCATCGGAAGCTGATAGTCAGGTCGCTATTGGGTGTAATTTTTTTAAGGTTTTTGACGAACAGCAGCTTGAGTTCGTAGTTTTGGCAAAGGGGGATGACGAGCAGGCTTCAACAATAGGTAAAATTGCCGCATTCCAGATTCATGAGCTCATGATTGCTTACAAAGAAAGATTTGATAAGGATAACTTTATCAAAAACTTACTTTTAGACAATCTTCTTCTTGTGGATATCTACAATAGATCAAAGAAACTGCATGTGGATATTGCAGCTAGAAGAGTTGTTATGATTGTTGAAGTGGGTCCTGAAAAGGACGGAGACGAGCTAGATAGAGTTCGTTCAGTATTTGGTGGAAAGACAAAGGATTTTGTTACTGCTGTAGATGAGCACAATATCATTGTTGTAAAAGAGCTTGCAGAAAATGATACAAATGCAGAAATTGACAAGATTGCAGCAGTTATTATCGATGCTTTCCATGACAAGGATTCAAAAAATATTAGAGTATCTTACGGTACAGTAGTTGGAGAGATAAAGGAAGTATCTAGATCCTACAAAGAAGCTTCTATGGCTATGGATGTAGGTAAGATTTTCTTCAATGACAAGCATATCATTGCATATTCAGCTCTCGGAATTGGTCGTTTGATTTATCAGCTTCCTATTCCACTTTGCAAGATGTTTATTTCAGAGATTTTTGAGAACAAATCACCAGATGATTTTGATGAGGAGACTTTATCCACAATCAACAAATTCTTTGAAAATAGCTTAAATGTATCTGAAACATCTAGACAGCTATACATACATCGTAATACACTAGTGTACAGACTTGATAAGCTTCAAAAGAGCACAGGTCTAGATTTAAGAATCTTTGAAGATGCCATCACATTCAAGATTGCATTGATGGTTGTTAAGTACATGAAATACATGGAAGACGAAAAGTTTTAACGAATAGTTTTTAAGAATGAAGGCTCTTTGTTAGGAGCCTTCAACTTATGCTATGTGGTAGAAATGAGGTATTTATAATTGATTCGATTAGATCACGTTAGCAAATCTTACGAGGCTGGAAAACCAGCTCTCGACGATGTTACTATTCACATTGATCCAGGCGAGTTTGTATTCGTCGTTGGTGATAGTGGATCTGGAAAGTCTACTCTTATTAGACTTCTATTAAAAGAATTAGAGCCTACAAAGGGCAAAATCTACATTAACGGACAGGATTTAAAAAAGGTTACCCACAAAAAAATCCCTATGTACCGTAGAAATGTAGGTGTAGTATTCCAAAATTTCCGTTTATTACCTGATAGAAATGTATACGAAAATGTTGCATTTGCTATGAAGGTTATAGAGTCTCCTAATAAAGAGATAAAGAAAAAGGTTCCTACAATGCTTTCTCTAGTTGGCCTTGCAGCCAAATATAGATCTATGCCAAAGCAGCTTTCCGGTGGTGAGCAGCAGCGTGTAGCTATAGCGAGAGCCCTTGTTAATGAGCCTAAAATCTTGTTAGCAGATGAGCCAACAGGAAATCTTGATCCTACAAATGCATGGGAAATTATGGGTCTTCTTGAAGAAATTAATAAAAGAGGAACTACTGTTATTGTAGTTACTCACAACATGGAAATAGTAAAGGCCATGAATAAACGAGTTATCACAATCAAAAAGGGCGTGGTAGTTAGCGACGTTGGAGGTGATGACTATGAAGATTAGTACACATGTATACAATGTTGGACAGGGTATGAAAAATGTTTGGAGAAACAAGCTATTTTCTCTTGCATCTATAGCTACCATGTCAGCTTGTATTTTCTTATTTGGTATTTTTTATTCCTTAGGTACAAACTTCCAGGCTATGGTAAAAACAGCCGAGGAAGGCGTTGCAGTTACAGTATTCTTTGATGAGGGTATTTCACAGGCTCAAATCGATGAAATCGGAAACGAGATTTCAAAGAGAGCAGAGGTTTCAGAATACAATTTTGTCTCTGCAGATGACGCATGGGCTACTTTCCAGGAAGAATATTTTGGAGACAATCCAGAGCTTGCAGAGGGATTCGCAGAGGACAATCCACTTGCAAATTCAGCAAACTACGAGATTTATTTAAATGATGTTTCAATGCAGCCGACACTTGTTTCCTTCCTTGAAGGACTCGATGGTGTACGTCAGGTAAACCAATCTGAGGTTGCAGCAAAAACACTTACAGATATCAACAGTGCCATTACTATTATTTCAATGGGTATTGTAGTTATCCTTTTAGCAGTTTCTATCTTCCTTATCAGCAATACGGTTATGGTTGGTATTTCTGTTCGTAGAGAAGAGATTGCTATCATGAAACTTATCGGTGCAAAGGATGCATTCGTTCGTCAGCCATTCGTTGTAGAAGGTATTATGATTGGTTTGATAGGTTCAATAATTCCTCTTATACTATTATTCTTTATGTATGAAGAGGTTATAAAGTATATGGCTTCAGAGTTCAATTTCTTGAGCAATATGGTTTCATTTATTCCAGTAAAAACTATATTTACTACACTGGTTCCAGTTTCACTTCTCTTAGGTGTTGGAATCGGCTGGATCGGCTCAAGAGTTACTCTACATAAACATTTAAAAGTTTAATGATTATTTTCAAGTGCCTTGGCCGAGTGCTAAGGCATTTGTTGCATTATTATATAAATTAGAAAGGCGAAATATCATGGACAATCAATTCAATACTCCAAATCAACCATTTGAAAATATGGATACAATGAATGCTAAGCCAGAAGCACCAGTCAAAACAAAAAAATGGCCTATAGTATTAGGAACAGTTCTGGGCGCGGTTTTTGGAATACTTCTTACATGCTTTGTAGGAATATTTTTTATAGTTGGTAGAACAGGACTTTTAGGTTCTAGTGATTCGACAGATGTTATATCTGCACTTGCAAATGGTGATGCAAATGGTGAAGGCGCACAAAAGTTATCCACATTGATTTCTCTTATCCAGCAGTATTATTACAAGGATGTGGATAATGATACATTAGTTGATGGAATTTACTCAGGATTAGTTGAGAGCTTGGATGATCCATATTCTGCATACTATAATGCCGAGGACTACAAGAGCTTAATGACAGATCTTACTGGAAATTATGCAGGTATCGGAGCTTTACTACAAAAGGACGCTAACACAGGTGAGGTTTCTATTACAAAGGTATATGCTAACACTCCTGCAGAAAAAGCTGGCCTTTTAGCTGGAGACAAAATTGTAAAGGCTGGTGATGTGGAGGCTACTTCCTTACAGTTAGATGAGTTCGTACAAAATATCAGAGGTGAAGAAGGTACAGAGGTAGAGCTTACTATTACACGAGATACTGATACATTTACTGTTACCTGCACTAGAGCAAATATTGCTACTCCTACAGTTGAGCATGAAATGTTAAATGACACCGTAGGATATATCGCTGTTTCTCAGTTTACAGATAGCACCTATGATGACTTTGTAGCCGCCTATGAGGATCTAGAGTCACAGGGAATGACATCAGTAGTTTTTGATATGAGAAATAATGGTGGTGGATTACTTGATTCTGTAGTTGATATTCTTGATTACTTGTTGCCAGAGGGAACTGTAGTATATACTAAGGACAAATACGGAAATGAGCAGGATTATACTTCATCAAATGATGAGTACAAGAGTATCCCTATGACAGTACTTGTAAACGGCTACACAGCTTCTGCTGCTGAGATATTCACAGGAGCTATCAGAGATTTTGATTATGGTACAATAATCGGAACACAGACCTTTGGAAAGGGAATCGTACAGTCGACTATTCCTCTTACAGATGGTTCAGCCTTAAAGATTACAACACAGACATATTACACACCAAGTGGAGAGTGTATCCATGGTACAGGTATTACTCCAGATGAGGTCCTAGAGTATCAATTCCTTGGTCAGGAGGGCGATACATACTCAAAGGATTTAGATAACCAAATCCAAAAAGCTATCGAAGTATTATCTGCAGAATAATCTTTGTTTATATTTGAAAAGAGGTGATTTCGTGATAGAACTTGATCAGTTCAAACAGCGCTTAACAGCGCAAAAAAATTCTATGACGGAAGTGAGGGATTCACTTTGACGTCGCAGCTAAAAAGGCTCGAATAGAAGAGCTAGAGCGCGAAATGGAGGCCCCGGATTTTTGGCTGGACTCTGCCAAGTCCACTGAAAAAATGAAGGAACTTAAATCCATGAAGGACGATGTGGCAGTCATAGATAAAATAGAGGATTTATATACTGAAATCGAAGACTATATAGAACTAGGTAATGAGGAGCCAGATCCTGAAATCGTAGAAACGGTTCAGGAATTAATAGAAGAATTTGAGGTAAGCCTTGAAAATCTTCGAATGAAGACCTTGTTATCTGGAGAATATGACGCGTACAGCGCCATTGTTACTTTACACTCTGGTGCAGGCGGTGTTGAGGCTTGCGATTGGGTGCAGATGCTATATCGTATGTATTCTAGATGGGCTAGTGACGCAGGTTTTTCTCTTGAGGAGCTTGACTATCAAGAGGGAGATGAGGCCGGCATTAAGTCAGTCACCTTCCAGGTAAATGGAGAAAATGCATATGGATATCTAAAATCAGAAAAGGGTATTCACAGACTTGTGCGCATTTCCCCATTCAATGCCCAGGGCAAAAGACAGACATCATTTGCTTCCTGCGATATCATGCCTGATATTGAAGAGGATGTAGATGTTGAAATTAAAGACGAGGACATCAGAATAGATACATATCGTTCTTCTGGTGCCGGTGGTCAGCATATCAACAAAACCAGCTCCGCCATTCGAATCACTCATTTCCCTACAGGAATAGTTGTTACCTGTCAAAATGAGCGTTCTCAACATATGAATAAAGATAAGGCTATGCAGATGTTGAAAACTAAGCTTCTTCTTTTAAAGCAGGAGGAAAACGCAGCAATTGCTAGCGGAATTCGTGGAGAAGTATCAGAAATCGGCTGGGGCAATCAAATCCGTTCTTACGTTTTACAGCCATATACTATGGTAAAGGACCTTAGAACAGGTGAAGAGTCTGGCAATGCTGATGCAGTGCTTGATGGAAAGCTTACACCATTTATGAATGCATATCTTAAATGGCTATCTTTAGGATGTCCAGATAGAGGCGCTTTAGCTGAGGATTAATAAAGTGTGAATAGTAATTAAAATTTCATAGAATGACTTGCAATAGGTAGTGTTTTAATGTTATCATCTTCTGAGCGTGTACAAATGTTTTTGTACTGAGGACACAATGGAGGAATTATGGCAGAGAAAACTACCTATTTTGTTTTAAAAGAAAAGGCTGTGCCGGAGGTGCTTTTAAAGGTTGTCGAGGCAAAAAAGCTTATCGACACTGGAAAATGTGAGTCTGTGCAGGAGGCAACAGAGGCCGTAGGGATTAGCCGTAGCTCATTCTATAAGTACAAGGATGATATTTTTCCATTCCACGAGGACACAAAGGGTAAAACAGTAAATATGGTTATTCAGCTAGAAGATGAGCCGGGTATCCTATCATCCGTGTTGGATGTGATGGCACATTTCCATGTGAATATTTTGACAGTACATCAGAGTATTCCTGTCAATGGATTTGCCACTCTTACTATTTCTGTAGATGTTCTTGAGGATTCAGGAGATTTTTCAGATTTGGTAAACGCTATAGAAACAGTTAATGGAGTACACTATGTAAAGATTTTAGCAAGGGAGTGACACAATGAAAGTAGCAATCATGGGATACGGAACAATTGGTTCTGGTGTAGCAAAGGTTCTAGAAATCAATAAGGAAGTACTGACAGAGAGAGTGGGCGAGGCTCTAGAATTAAAATACATTTTAGACTTGCGTGATTTCCCTGGAGATCCTTATGAAAAATGTCTTGTAAAGTATTACATGGACATTGTAAAAGATAAAGAAGTTAAGATAGTAGTTGAGACTATGGGTGGTGTTGAGCCAGCGTTTACATTTGTAAAGGCAATGCTTGAGGCTGGAAAGTCTGTTACTACTTCAAATAAAGCTCTTGTAGCCGACAAGGGTTCAGAGCTTATGGAAATCGCTCGCAAAAACAAAGTTAACTTTGTATTCGAGGCAGCAGTTGGCGGCGGTATTCCTATTATCAGAACAATTACTGCTTGCCTAACTGGCGATGTCATCGAAGAGATATCTGCTATTTGTAATGGAACCACTAACTACATGCTTACCAATATGGAGGAAAACGGCAGCGATTATGCAGAAATCCTTGCCGAGGCCCAGTCACTTGGTTATGCAGAAAAAGACCCTACAGCTGATGTAGAGGGACATGATAGCTGCAGAAAGATTGCTATTCTCACTTCCTTGATTTCAGGAAAGGCTGTTGATTTTAATGACATACCTACAGAAGGTATCTCAAAGATTTCAGCAACAGATTTCAAATATGCAAAGGCAATGGGACGTTCAATTAAGCTTCTTGCTCGTTGTGAAAAGCTTGGAGATACATATTCATGCCGTGTTGCACCATTCTTACTAAAGCCAAATCATACTTTATATCATGTTGCAGGTGTTATGAATGCCGTATATATTCGCGGAAATATGTTAGGTGATTCTATGTATTACGGCGCAGGAGCTGGTTCTTTACCTACTGCATCAGCAGTTGTTGGAGATATGGTTTTCCTTGCTCGCAACATCGACAAGCCTGTAAAGATTGGTTGGGATTCTGAAAAGCTTGAGCTAGCAGACCCAGCTATGCAAAAGTATAAATACTTTGTGAGAACATCTGCATCTCAGTCAGAGATAGAAAACGAATTTGGAAAAGTTGATTATTCTACATTAGATTTAGATGATGAGGTAGGATTTGTTACAGCGGAGCTTACAGAATGTGAATTCAAGCAGCGTTCTAGCGCATTAGGTGGAATCATTTCTGTAATTAGACTTGCGTAGTTGGGATTGGTGTTTTTATAAAGGAGAATAATATGTACGTTACTTGTTTGGACTTAGAAGGGGTTTTAGTTCCAGAAATTTGGATTGCGTTTGCGGAGGCCACTGGTATTCCTGAATTAAAAAAGACTACCAGAGATGAGCCTGATTATGACAAGCTGATGAATTATCGACTTGATATTTTAAAGGAACACGGTCTTGGCTTAAAGGAAATTCAAGATACTATCGCAACCATCGATCCACTTCCTGGTGCAAAGGAATTTTTAGATAAATTACGTGCCAATGGACAGGTAATTATCATCAGTGATACATTTTCACAGTTTGCAGGACCACTTATGAAAAAGCTTGGAATGCCTACTATTTTCTGCAACGAGTTAATTGTAGGAGAAAATGGTGAAATAACAGGCTACAAAATGCGCTGTGAAAAGAGCAAGCTTACAACAGTAAAGGCCTTGCAGTCATGCGGCTTTGAAACAATTGCCAGCGGCGATAGCTTCAATGACCTGGCCATGATTCAGGCTTCAAAGGCAGGATTTTTGTTTAGAACTACAGATTCTATAAAAAAGGACTATCCACAGTTTCCTGCGTTTGAGGAATATGATGATTTATATAATGCAATTATGGAAGCTCAGTAATGAGCTTCCTTTTTTATTCTAAATAGTTGTCAGATTGTTACAAAAATATCAAGGGAAATATACAAAAATATGTTGATAATCGCCGGTTTCTTTAGTATCATAAAGATACAAATTAATATGTGCCCGTGAGAGATGAGAATGTGGCTGCGATGAGGATTAGGTCCTTGTCTTTTTAGGCATATTCTTTTTTTATGTCTAAATAACAGACAGGGTTCTATTTAAGGAGAATAAACTATGAGTAGGGAGTTTATTGAAAAATTAGAGAATAATCCAGTCATTGCAGCGATAAAGAGTGATGACGGTTTAGAAAAAGCTTTAAAGACTGATTGTGAAATCATTTTTGTATTATACGGAAATATTTGCAATATACCTCAGATAGTTGAGCGCATTAAATCAGCTGGTAAAGTAGCCATGGTTCACATGGATCTTATATCAGGCCTCGGCAATGGAAAAGATATTGCAGTTGATTTCATAAAAAACAGTACTCAGGCCGATGGTATCATTACCACAAAGGGCAGTCTCATAGAGAGAGCAAAAGAGCTTGGCTTATATACGGTTCTTAGATATTTCGTAATCGACAGCATGGCTTTAGTAAACATAGAAAAGCAAGACAAACATGGCGTAGCGCAGCCAGATGTCATCGAAATCTTACCAGGTATTCTTCAGCCAAAGATAATCAAAAAGATTATTTCTGCCAGTAGAGTACCAGTCATAGCAGGTGGACTCATTTCTGATAGGGACGACGTTATGAATGCACTAAATAATGGGGTGCTTGCAGTCTCATCTACAAATGAATCAGTCTGGAAGCTATAGTGCATTTAATTAGGTCATTAGGTCAGCCGACAGGCATATGTTAGAAGGAGAAATAATGGGAAAATATGTTATGGCATTAGATGCCGGAACTACCAGCAACAGATGCATCCTATTCAATGAAAAAGGTGAAGCTTGTGCTGCAGTAAATAAAGAATTTACACAGTTTTTTCCACAGCCAGGATGGGTAGAGCATGATGCAAATGAAATCTGGCAGACGCAGTTATCAGTGGCTAGAGAAGCAGTCAGAAGTATTGGTGCCACAGCCGATGATATCGCTGCCATTGGTATTACAAATCAGCGTGAGACAGTTATAGTTTGGGAGAGGGCCACAGGCCAGCCTATATATCATGCTATAGTTTGGCAGTGTAGACGTACATCAGATTTTGCTGAGCAGATGAAAGGTAAAATTCCAGGCATCGTCGAAAAGTTTCAGCAAAAGACAGGTCTAAAATTTGATCCTTATTTTTCAGGAACAAAGCTTAGATGGATATTAGACAATGTAGAGGGAGCCAGAGAAAAGGCTGAACGAGGTGAGCTTTGCTTTGGAACTGTTGATTCATGGCTTATCTTCAAGCTCACAAAGGGCAAGGTTCACGTTACAGATTACTCAAACGCCAGCCGTACATTGTTATTCAATATAAATACACTAGAGTGGGACGAGGAGCTATGTCAGATTCTTGATATCCCAATGAGCATGCTTCCTGAGGTAAAGCCTTCCAGCTGTATTTATGGTGAGGCAGATGCAGAATTCTTCGGAGGACCTATTCGCATAGCCGGAGCTGCAGGAGATCAGCAGTCGGCATTATTTGGTCAGACCTGCTTCAATGAGGGTGATGCCAAAAATACATACGGTACAGGTTGCTTTATGTTGATGAATACTGGTGACAAGCCAATATTCTCAAAGAATGATTTGTTAACCACAATTGCATGGGGCCTTGATGGAAAGGTCACATACGCATTAGAGGGTTCAGTATATGTGGCAGGTGCCGCGATCCAGTGGCTTAGAGATGAGCTAAAGATAGTAGATTCGTCGCCTGATTCAGAGTATTTTGCCACCCGTGTAAATGACACAAATGGTTGCTACGTAGTTCCGGCCTTTACAGGATTAGGAGCTCCATACTGGGATCCATATGCTAGAGGTGCTATCACAGGCTTGACCCGTGGTGTTAATAAATATCATATTATCAGAGCTACACTTGAGTCCCTCGCATATCAGACCTATGATGTTTTGCATGCAATGGAGCTAGACTCAGGAAAGCACCTTAATACCTTAAAGGTGGATGGAGGAGCATCAAACAACAACTTCCTGATGCAATTCCAGGCTGACATCATCAATACAAATGTTGTCAGACCATGCTGTGTAGAGACCACAGCCATGGGTGCTGCATATCTTGCAGGCTTAGCTGTTGGATATTGGAGCAGCAAGGAAGAGGTTATTAAAAACTCAGCTATTTGTCGCGAGTTCAAGCCGGAGATGTCTGACGATGCTCGTAGAGAGGCTATAAAGGGCTGGAACAAGGCCGTTGCCAGTACTAGAGGCTGGGCAAAGGATTAAATAAATATTTGATACCGTGAGATTGGAGTTGGTATAGAAGCGCATGGATTCATGCGTCTCTTTGCCAACTCTTTTTTATTTGTAAGAAGTCATTCTTATTAACAATTTTTAGATAGGAGAGATTTACTATGTATGATGTTGTAATCATAGGCGCAGGTGTTTCTGGAAGTTCAATAGCAAGGGAGCTTTCACGTTACAATGCAAATGTTTGCGTATTAGAAAAATGTGATGATGTTTGTGAGGGTACTACAAAGGCAAATTCAGCTATTGTTCATGCTGGATTTGATGCAGCAGAGGGTTCACTCATGGCCAAGTTAAATGTTAAGGGTAATGAGATGATGGATGAAATCTGCAAAGATTTAGACGTGCCATTTAAAAGAAATGGTTCTATGGTTGTTTGCATTCATGAGGAGGCTTTAGATGGACTAAAGGAACTTTATGATAGAGGTGTAAAAAACGGTGTAAAGGGATTAAGAATTCTTTCTAGAGAAGAGGCTTTAGAAATGGAGCCAAATCTTTCAGATAATACTTGTGGCGCTCTTTATGCTCCTACCGGTGGAATAATTTGTCCATTCAAGCTAAATATTGCCATGGCAGAAAATGCAAATGTAAATGGTGTTGAATTTAGATTTAACACAGAGGTGGAAGCAATCAAAAAAGGTGAGGATGGCCTGTGGCATCTTCGTACAAATAATGGCGAGTATATTACAAAATATGTGGTAAATGCAGCAGGTGTTTACGCTGATAAATTTCACAATATGGTTAGCGAAAAAAAGATTCATATCACACCTAGACGAGGGGATTATTGCTTGTTAGATAAAGAGGCAGGTACACATGTTACACATACTATTTTCCCACAGCCTACAAAGCTTGGAAAAGGTGTCCTTGTTACACCAACAGTTCATGGAAATCTTTTAGTAGGACCTACAGCTATTGATATAGATGATAGAGAGGGTGTAAACACTACAGCAGATGGAATAAATGATGTTATTGCGAAGGCTAATGATCATGTAAAGAATTTGCCACTTAGAAAGGTAATCACATCCTTTGCAGGTCTTCGTGCCCACGAGGATGGACATGAATTCATCATTGAGGAGGTGGCAGATGCACCTCACTTTATTGATTGCGCAGGAATAGAATCCCCAGGTCTTTCAGCTAGCCCAGCAATCGGGGTAATGGTTGCTGACATGCTTAAAGAAAAGATGGGATTAACAAATAAAGAAAAATGGATAGGCACAAGAAAGGATATTTTAAATCCGGAAAATTTAAGCCTCGAAGAGCGTAATGAGCTCATCAAAAAGAACCCAGCATATGGAAATATTATTTGCAGATGCGAATCTATTTCAGAGGGTGAAATTTTAGATGCTATTCATAGACCTTTAGGCGCCCGCACTCTTGATGGAGTAAAGCGCCGTACAAGAGCGGGAATGGGCAGATGTCAGGCAGGATTCTGCTCACCTAAGACAATGGAGATTATTCATAGAGAGCTAGGTATCCCTTATGAAAAAATCACAAAGAGTGGTGGTAGCTCTAATATCGTTATGGAGCGCACCAAGAATCAGAAGGGAGGACAGATGTAATGACAAACTATGATATCGTAATTGTTGGCGGTGGCCCAGCAGGTTTGGCAGCAGCCGTTTCTGCTAGAAAAGCAGGAGTAGAAAAAATCCTAATATTAGAAAGAGACAAGGAATTAGGTGGTATTTTAAACCAATGTATTCACAACGGATTTGGTTTACATACCTTTAAAGAGGAATTAACAGGACCTGAATATGCGTATAGATTCATTGAACAGGTTTTAGATGCAAAAATAGAGTACAAGTTAAATACAATGGTTATGGATATTTCTGAGGACAGAGTAGTCACAGCCATGAGTAGAGAGGATGGAATGTATCAGATTAAGGCAGGGGCTGTAATCCTTGCCATGGGTTGTAGAGAACGTCCTAGAGGAGCCTTAAACATCCCAGGCTATAGACCAGCAGGAATCTTTTCGGCAGGCACAGCGCAAAGATTAGTAAATATAGAGGGCTATATGCCAGGTCGAGAGGTTGTTATTTTAGGATCAGGAGACATCGGCCTTATTATGGCACGTCGTATGACCTTAGAGGGTGCAAAGGTAAAGGTAGTTGCAGAGCTTATGCCATATTCTGGAGGACTAAAGCGAAACATTGTACAGTGCCTTGATGATTTTAATATTCCACTAAAGCTTAGTCATACAGTTGTAGACATTGAGGGCAAGGAGCACCTTACTGCAGTAACCATTGCAGCAGTCGATAATAAAGGCAAGCCAATCCCAGGCACTGAGGAAAGATATACCTGTGATACCTTGTTATTATCTTGTGGACTTATACCTGAAAATGAATTATCAAGAAATGCAGGTGTGGAAATGAGCAACATAACAAGTGGACCAATTGTAAACGAGTCCCTTGAAACAAACATTCCAGGTGTATTTGCCTGTGGAAATGTTCTTCATGTTCATGACCTTGTAGATTATGTTTCTGAGGAAGCTACTCGAGCAGGTGAGAATGCTGCAAAGTTTATCAATGGCCAGCTAAAAGAATCAAATGGTGAAGATATTGAAATTATTGCCACAGAGGGTGCTAGATACACAGTTCCATCTACAATAAATGTGGATAGAATGGATGATAAACTTACTGTTAGATTCCGTGTTGGAGCAGTATTTAAAAATTCATACGTTAGTGTTTACTTTGATGATGAAAGAGTAATGCATAATAAAAAACGTATTATGGCTCCAGGTGAAATGGAGCAGGTTATCCTGTTAAAGGACAAGCTTGCTGCAAAGCCAGATTTAAAGAAAATTACAGTAAAAATCGAAGCAGAATAAAAACAGGTATTTAGTAGGAGGCAGAAATGGAAAAAAGAGAGTTAACCTGTATAGGCTGCCCAATGGGATGCCAGATTACAGTAGAGTTAGATAAAGCTGAGGTTGTTTCTGTTACAGGAAACACCTGCGCAATTGGAGATAAATACGCGCGAAACGAGGTAACACATCCTGAGAGAACAGTCACAAGTACAGCTGTAATATTAGGTGGTGACAAGCCTAGAGTCTCAGTGAAAACTAAATCAAATATTCCTAAGGACAAAATATATGAAGTTATGAAGGAAATTGATGCGGCAGTTATGCAGGCACCAGTTCATATTGGGGATGTTGTTGTAAAAAATGTGTGTGGTACAGGAGTAGATGTGGTAGCCACCAGAGAGGTTGCAGCAGTTTAGTTTTTATTTTTGAGGGGAAATAAAAATTAAATAATTAATAAGCAAGCAGGCAAGAGCTGATACGTATTTACGTATTATATAGAGGCTCTTGCCTACTTGCTTTTTTACCAGTGGATTGAATATACTAGTGTAAGATTAAATCATAATAAACGCCGTTGCGTACATTCAGGAGAGTATAATGAACAAACGTATTATAGGATTAGATATTCTTAGAGATATAGGTGTTATTTTTATTTTCTGCTACCACTTTACGGTAGAATATATTTTCACTGCCCTTGGTACAGATCCGGCTATGCAGACCCTCAATTATTTTTTCAACATTTTAGCCAGACCAGCCAGCTTGTTTTTATTTGTAATATCAGGCTATGCTCTTATGTACAATTATGAGGACACGCTTTCTGTGGGAAAGTTTTATCTTAGAAGATTCAAAGGACTTTTTATTCCATTTTATGTGGCATACACATTAATGTTTCTTGCTAGCTTTGCGGTAAATAATGTTTGTGTTGGAAATATGGTTCCTCTCAGTAGATTCATCTACACTATACTTGGAATTGATGGAGTCATGTATCTTGTAAATAGCAATTTTTATCTGGTGGGTGAATGGTTCATGTCAGGAATAGTAGTTTGTTATCTGCTATTTCCACTATTGGCACGCCTCATGAAAAAGTTCAAATATATAGTGCTTGCAGTTCTGTTGATATGGTACGTTATATTTTTATTCTTTTTCAATCCATTTGGATTTTCACAGCTGATGAACCCACTTCTAGTGATGGTATATTTTTATATGGGCATGCTTCTATATGATCTTCTAAAGGACAGAAAAATCCTTCCATCGGTTAAATGGGGATGTGGCATTTTTTCAATACTAGTATGGATATATTTTTTACTTGCGGGATATGCACCACAGATTATGCCGTTAAAGCCTAGTGTAGAAGGCGGAGAGATTCTCAATATTATATGGAGTCTTGCTATGATTATAGCCTTGAGAGACGTAGAAATCGCCCCAGAAAAGCGTATATATAAAATGATCACATACGTCTCTGGTATCAGTTGGTATGTGATTCTTTTACATCACAGAATTATGATTCTGCTTTATACACATTATTCAGTTGAATTATATAGTCGCAGAGAAACCTTTACTATGTTCCTGCTTACTGTTGCTCTCACCTGGGTAGCGTCAATAGCCGTTAGAAAGCTTTCAGCCAAATTAAAAATGGCTATTTCCTAAGGCGATTAATATATCGTAGCCCATTAGCAATGCAACATTTTTTACAATCATATTAACAATAATGATTACTATTGCCACCTTTAGCCATAAACCGCTTAGGTGGTAATTTTTATTTATAAGCTTTCTGATAGCAATATATACCAGCAAAAGTGCCACATATAAAACCAATGGATGATATAAAAATGATTTTATTGGATGCCCAGTCAAAAGAGCGATCACTGCTCTTGTTCCACCACAGCCAGGACAATATAATCCTGTTAGCGCGTGAAATGGACATGGTAGTTTAAATAAAAAATAAATTAAAAATGACATGAATGTAGTTTAGCTCATAAATATGATAAAATAAAGAGAAATTCGCAATATAGAATATGAAACAATTTTGACAGGAGTTTTTTACATGGATATTACAAAACAGATAGCATCAGAGCTTACAGTAAAAGTATCTCAGGTCGATGCAGCTATTAAGTTATTAGATGAGGGAAATACAGTTCCCTTTATATCTAGATATCGTAAAGAGGCTACAGGAGGATTAAACGATGAGCAGCTTCGTAATCTTTCTGAAAGATTAACGTATTTACGTAATCTAGAAGATAAGAAAGCTACCTGCTTAGCTTCGATTGAGGAGCAGGGACTTCTTACAGATGAGTTAAAAAAGGCTATTTTAGAGGCAACTACTCAGGTCGCTGTAGATGATTTATATAGACCTTATCGTCCAAAGCGACGTACCAGAGCCACTATAGCAAAGGAAAAGGGCTTAGAGCCACTTGCAAATATTATCATTCTTCAGATGACAGAAAAGCCACTTGAAGAGGAGGCACAGGCCTTTGTCGATGCCGAAAAGGGTGTTGAGACAGTGGAGGATGCCATTGCTGGCGCCTGCGATATTATCGCCGAAAGCATTTCAGATGATGCTGATTATCGTACCTGGATTAGAGAAAAGACCTTCAAAAACGGTCGTATCGTTTCAAAAGCAAAGGATGCTGAGGCAGAGTCTGTTTACGAAAATTATTATGACTATGACGAAGCTATAGCAAAGCTTCCAGGTCACAGAATTCTTGCTTTAAATAGAGGCGAAAAAGAAAAGATATTAAAGGTTTCTATCGAAGCACCTGTTGATGACATTATTAATTATCTTGAGAAAAAGATTATTAGTCGAGATAATTCAAATACAACACCAGCTCTAAAGGCCACTATAGAGGATGCATATTCTAGACTTATTTCCTCATCAATCGAAAATGAGATTCGTGGAAATCTTACAGAGATGGCAGAGGACGGAGCTATAAAGGTATTTGGAAAGAATCTTACACAGCTTCTTATGCAGCCTCCAATCGCAGGCAGAAATGTTTTAGGTTGGGATCCAGCCTTTAGAACAGGATGCAAGATTGCAGTTGTAGATTCCACAGGAAAGGTTCTCGATACAACAGTAGTGTATCCTACTGCACCTCAGAATAAAGTTGAGGAGACAAAGAAAGTCATCAAGTCCCTCATCAAAAAATATAATGTTTCACTTATCTCATTAGGTAACGGAACTGCATCTAGAGAATCAGAGCAGATTATCGTTGATATGCTCAAGGAGATTCCAGAAAAGGTAGAGTACATTATTGTAAACGAGGCAGGAGCATCAGTTTATTCTGCCAGCAAGCTTGCCACAGAAGAGTTCCCTAACTTTGATGTAGGACAGCGTTCAGCTACATCAATGGCTCGTAGACTTCAGGATCCTTTGGCAGAGCTTGTAAAAATCGATCCAAAATCTGTTGGTGTAGGACAATACCAGCACGACATGAATCAAAAGAAACTAGATGAAACTCTCGCAGGTGTAGTTGAGGACTGCGTTAATGCTGTAGGTGTTGATTTAAACACAGCATCAGCATCTCTTTTAGGATATGTATCAGGTATCAACAAAACCTTGGCTAAAAACATTGTAGAATACAGAGAGGCAAATGGCCGTTTCAACTCTAGAGCGGAGCTAAAAAAGGTTGCAAAGCTCGGACCAAAGGCCTACGAGCAGTGCGCAGGCTTTATGCGTATCACAGGTGGCAAGAATCCGCTTGATGCCACAGCTGTTCACCCAGAAAGCTATGCTGCAGCAAAGGCCCTCCTTGAAAAATTAGGATTCAATACAGCTGATATTGCAGCAGGTACTTTAAAGGATATTCACAAGAGTATCAGCAACATCAAAGAGTTATCCACTGAGCTTGGCATTGGAGAGATGACTCTTGAGGATATTATCAAAGAGCTTGAAAAGCCTGGTCGTGATCCTCGTGAGGATATGCCAAAGCCTATCCTAAAGAGCGACGTTCTTGAAATGAAGGATCTAAAGGCAGGTATGCAATTAAAGGGTACTGTCAGAAACGTAATTGACTTTGGTGCTTTCATCGATATAGGTGTTCACCAGGATGGTCTTGTACACATATCACAGATGACAGACAGATATATCAAGCATCCGCTTGAGGTAGTTTCTGTAGGAGATATAGTAGACGTAGAGGTTATGTCAGTAGATGAGAAAAAGGGCCGTATTAGCCTTACCATGAAGAATTTAAATAAGGGAAAATAAACCCCTATTGTGAATTTTCACACATTTAACATCGCCAATTTATTAAAATCAAACAAAAATAATAGACAGCACTGAATTGTCGTTGACAATAGTGACTAAAGGTAATATACTCACTTTAGTTGAGAAAAGCGACAATCGAATGCTTTTTAGGAGAAATGGTTAAACGCGAATCGTTAGGGGTTTCGATTCGCGTTTTAATTTGTCCAAATATATTTTTTAGATAAAGGGCATCCATATTTCATCACATATAAAGATACATTGAGTACTTGTATGGCGTGGAATGTGGGTGCCCTTTAACTAAATATTTTTTTATACACGTATTTATGGTAAAATAACAAAAAATAGGGGGAATACGGGATTATGGGACAGAATATTTCATTTAGCGCCAAAATATCAGAGCAGGACTTATATAAATATAATATGCATCATGCATACACATCTACACAGGGGATTTTCTCCTTGATTGTATCGTGTCTGCTTATTGTTGTGTGGATAGCCAGATTCAACACACTCAGTGGAGTTTACATTGTGGCATATCCAGTAGTCGCAGTTTTGTTTGCATTATATATTCCTTTTACTTTAAAAGGAAAAGCTAAATTACAAATGCAGCAGGATGTTTTCAAGTTCCCGCTTGATTATGAGCTTACAGAAGAAGCTATTATTATTTCGTCTCCATCTGCTGAAAATCCAGCAGAGCTTCCATGGGAATATGTATACAAGGTTACTATATGGAAGGATTACCTCCTTATATACACCAATCGCATAAATGCATATATTATTCCAAAGGACCAGATAACAGAAAGCTATGATTCCATTTTAGCTTTCATAAAATCACATGTAGAGGATTATAAATATACAATAAAATGATTGAAGTAATTGAAACAAACTCACCAGAGGAAACAGAATCAATAGGTCGTAGACTTGCAAAAGCCGCAGTTCCTGGCCAGGTTTTCACCCTAATCGGAGACCTTGGAGTTGGAAAAACTGTATTTACTCAAGGCTTTGCTGATGGTCTAGAGATAGACGAGAGTATTTGCAGTCCTACCTTTACCATTGTTCAGGTTTATGACACTGGTAGATTGCCATTTTATCATTTCGATGTATATCGTATAGGCGATGTAGAGGAAATGGATGAGATTGGCTACGAGGATTACATATACGGAGATGGTGTTTCTCTGATTGAGTGGGCAAATCTTATCGAAGATATTTTGCCAGAGCATTATACTCGTGTTACCATCGAGAAAAATTTAGAAAAAGGATTTGATTACCGTCGTATTACGGTAGAAGCAGTTTAATAAAATGAAGATTTTAGGTATTGATGGCTCAGGCCTTGTTGCCTCAGTAGCCATTGTAGAAGATGATAATTTAATAGGTGAATATACTACAGGTTACAAGAAAACACATTCACAGACATTATTGCCTATGCTTGATGAGCTCTCTAAAATGATAGAGCTAGATCTTAATACTGTAGATGCTATTGCAGTTTCAGCAGGACCCGGTTCATTCACAGGTCTTCGTATTGCGTCGGCCACTGCAAAGGGATTGGGACTTACTATGGGATGTCCTATCGTATCGGTTCCTACAGTAGACGCAATTGCTTTCAATATGTGGGGCAATTCAGGAATTATCTGCCCTATACTAGATGCTAGACGAGGACAGGTTTACACCGGCCTATATAGATTCGAGGCCGATGGCACATTTACTGTCATAAAGGAACAGTGTGCCTGCGATTTCCATGACATTGCAGAGGAAATCAATAAGCTTGGCGAGGCAGTTACTTTTTTAGGTGATGGAGTCCCTGTATTCAAGGACACTATTGCCGACATCATAAAGGTAGACTATAGATTTGCTCCAGCGCATCTAAATAGACAGCATGCTGCTTCAGTGGCTACATTAGGTTCTATTTACTATGCAAATGGCGATTGCGAGCCAGCTGCAGATCACAGACCTGAGTATCTTAGACTATCTCAGGCCGAAAGAGAGCGTATGGAAAAAGAACGTCTAGAAAAGGAAGGAAAAGCTTAATGGCTTTTGATTTTAGACTTGCCACAGTAGACGAGGTGGATCAGATTGCTTCCATAGAAATGGAATCTATGCCCAATCCATGGAAGGCTGATTCATATATCGAGGCAATCAATTCAGATCACGCCTTTGTAATGGTGGCCATGGATGATAAAAGAGTGGCTGGATACGCAGTTTTTTATCTAACTCCTCCAGAGGCAGAACTTCCGGATATTGTTGTTGATTTAGAATACAGAGGAAAAGGCCTTGGTAGGTCTTTACTTACAGAGGCGTTTGCTGCGCTTTCTAAGAATTCAATAGACACAGTTTTTCTAGAGGTCAGAGAATCAAATGCAGCCGCTAGATCACTTTACAATAGCCTAGGCTTTGAGGAAATTGGAAAAAGAAAATACTTCTACAGCAATCCTGTAGAAGATGCTATATGCATGTCATTACATATGTAGTGGCTGTTGCAGCTTGAAAGGAATTATAGATGTTAGATGTTTGTTTGTTGGGAACAGCAGGTATGATGCCTCTTCCTAATAGATGGCTTACTTCGTGTTTGTTCAGATACAATGGCGAGGGGCTTCTTGTAGATTGTGGTGAGGGCACACAGGTGGCTCTCAGAGAAGCAGGTTTTTCACCAAACCCTATATCGGTGATTTGTATTACCCATTTTCATGCAGATCATGTCAGTGGTTTGCCGGGATTCTTATTATCCATGGGCAATTCAGATAGAGTTGAGCCTGTGACTATCATAGGCCCAAAGGGAGTCGAAAGAGTTGTAAATGCTCTCAGAGTTATTGCACCTGAGCTCCCATTCGAAATTCGTTTTCACGAAATAAAAGAGGCTGAAGAAGATATCGAAATTTTGGGATATCACATTCATGCATTCAAGGTAAATCATAATGTACTTTGCTACGGATATACGATAGATATCCCTAGACAGGGCAGATTCGATGTGGAGGCGGCTAAGAGCTTAGGCCTTCCTGTTACATTATGGAATCCACTTCAAAAAGGTAATAGTGTTGAATACGAAGGTCAGACCTATACACCAGATATGGTTATGGGTAGTGCCAGAAAAGGCATAAAGGTTACATATTGTACAGACACTAGACCTACAAAGTCTTTGGTTCAATCGGCAAAGGGTGCAGACCTTTTAATATGCGAGGGAATGTATGCCGAGGAGGAAAAGCTAGCCAAAGCAAAACAAAATAAACACATGACTTTTTATGAGGCTGCGCAGGTGGCAAAGGAAGCTGAGGTTTCAGAGCTTTGGCTTACACACTTTTCACCATCCATGACAGGTCATAAAAGATATATGAAAAAGGTCTGTGAGATATTTCCACAGGCTCAGTTGGGAGAAGATGGCAAGTTCGTAGAATTAGATTTTACGGAGGGGTAATATGAAAAGAGCACTGCGAATAATTGTAGCGGTTGTATGTATGGTAACACTGGTAGTGGGATACTATGCTTATCTATCACACAAGCAGGATTTGGTAAAGGCTGAAGACAAGGTTGAGCTATCTGAGGTACAGGCAATTCTAACCAAGAATTTTGCCACTGATTACCCAGTTACGCCACGATCAGTTGTAAAATGGTACAACAGAATCATTACGGCATATTATGCTGAGGATTTCACAGATGAGGAGCTTTCAAAGATGGCTGACCAAGCCAGATGTCTTTTAGACGATGAGCTCCTAAATTACAATCCAAGGGATCAGTATGTCTTATCGCTTTCTTCAGAAATAGAGGATTACCACAACAGACAACGTATAATTGTTTCCAGTTCAGTCAGTGCTTCAAAAGAAGTTAGATACGAAGAAATAAATGGATATGAATGCGCATTCGTGTCCGCCTATTATTTTATTCGCGAAGGTTCTACTTACACTAGAACATACGAAGATTTTTGTTTGCGAAAGGATGATAATGGCAACTGGAAGATTTTAACTTGGCAGTTGTCACCAAAGGATGATACAGATGAATTCTAAAGAAATAAAAATAC
The DNA here is from genome assembly GCA_024693775.1 of Pseudobutyrivibrio sp. Taxonomy (GTDB): domain Bacteria; phylum Bacillota; class Clostridia; order Lachnospirales; family Lachnospiraceae; genus Pseudobutyrivibrio. The sequence goes on along the minus strand of JAILKL010000030.1, from coordinate 3,569 downwards.
TTGCTATAGAAAGTTCCTGCGACGAAACAGCAGCAGCTGTTGTTGTAAACGGTAGGGATGTGAAAAGTAATGTTATCTCCACTCAGATTCCACTTCATACATTGTATGGTGGAGTTGTTCCAGAGATAGCATCTAGAAAGCACATTGAGAGAATCAATCAGGTTATAGAGCAGGCTCTTGATGATGCTGACATGGGCTTGGAGGATATGGATGCCATAGCCGTTACCTACGGACCAGGCCTAGTTGGAGCATTGCTAGTTGGCGTAGCAGAGGCAAAGGCTATTGCGTATGCTTCAGGATTACCGCTAATTGGTGTTCATCATATTGAAGGCCATATTAGTGCCAATTACATCGAAAACAAAGAGCTAAAGCCACCATTCTTATGCTTAGTTGTATCAGGTGGTCATACACATCTTGTAAGAGTAGCAGATTATGGTAAATACGAAATACTTGGACGTACTAGAGATGATGCAGCAGGAGAGGCCTTTGACAAGGTAGCTAGAGCTATCGGTCTAGGTTATCCAGGTGGTCCTAAAATCGAAAAGGCTGCTCACGAGGGCAATCCTAATGCCATTTCCTTTACTAGACCAAAGGTATCTGATGGGGTTTATGACTTCTCATTCAGCGGTCTAAAATCACAGGTACTCAATTATATCAACGGTGCCCAAATGAAGGGCGAGCCTGTTAATGATGCAGATATAGCAGCATCGTTTCAGCAGACGGTTATCGATACATTATGCGAGCATGCAGCTATGGCTATCGATGAATTTAAAATGGATAAATTTGCCATTGCAGGTGGTGTGGCATCCAATCAAACATTGCGTGCAGCAATGGAAAAAATGTGTCAGGAAAAGGGAGTGGAATTCTATCATCCATCTCCAATTTTATGTACTGACAATGCTGCTATGATAGGTGCAGCGGGGTATTATGAATATTTGGCAGGCAGACGTGATGGATGGGATTTAAATGCCATTCCAAACCTTAAATTAGGGGAACGCTAGTGTAGAGATTGTTTTAAATACTTTTTGTAGGCGACTTCAGGAGAATACTTATGAATAAATTTACTGCAATAGTACTAGCTGCTGGTTCTGGAAAAAGGATGCAGCAGGAAATTCCTAAACAATATATGAATTTAGGTGGTATGCCACTTATGGCTCACTGTCTCAAGACATTTCAGGAAAGCAAATGCACTCAGATTGTGCTCGTAGTGGCGCCTGGTGATATAGAAAAATGCCGTAAGGAAATCATTCAACGCTATGGAATCACCAAATGTGTAGCCATTGTAGAAGGCGGAGAAGAACGTTACGATTCCGTATATGCGGGCTTACAGGCTATAGATGATGGATATGTGCTTATACACGATTGTGCTAGAGCATTTGTATCTATTGATATTATTCATAGATGTATGTCTGCAGTTGCGCTTTATGAGTCATGCGTAGTCGGCATGCCTACAAAGGATACAGTCAAGATTACAGATGATCACAGAAAGGTGCTAGATACTCCTGCACGCAGCAATGTTTGGGTAGTGCAGACACCTCAGTGCTTTGAATACAATCTTATAAAAGGAGCCTATGACAAAATCATAGCTAGCGCAGATACAGATATTACTGATGATGCTATGGTGGTAGAGCGCGCTACAAACCATGATGTGCATATGATCGAGGGCTCATATTTAAACATAAAAGTAACTACTCCAGAGGACATTGCTTTTGGAGAAGCAATTCTTAAAAATAGACGATAGTTTATCTGCTAAATGCCTGCGAAAAATCAGGCATTTTATAGCAGCATAAACAATATTCTGAATTCATAATTTTTGGAAAAAAGTTGGTAAATCTTGTTGACATCCAGTGGCCAGGATGGTATTATACTACTCGTGTCCGAGAGATACATGCAGAGGTATCGAAGTGGTCATAACGAGGCGGTCTTGAAAACCGTTTGTCCGCAAGGGCGCGTGGGTTCGAATCCCACCCTCTGCGTTACATAAGCAATCGCATATGCGGTTGCTTTTTTTGTTATATAAAATTCTTTTTGTCTTATCAGATCTGATTATTACAAATCCCAGTATTCACATTATAGATTTAATAAAACAGTAATTAGGGGCTTATATTAATTTTCAATGCTGTTATAATACATATAATTTAAATTCAAATATAAAGGAGAAGAAGGAATGTTATATTTTTCATGCGATTACGCTGAGGGGTGTCATCCAAAGGTTCTAGAGGCATTGACCAAAAGCAATATGGTTTCTACACCAGGCTACGGAGAGGATATTTATTGCCAGTCAGCCAAAGAGAAGATTAAGGAATATATAAAGTGTCCAGATGCAGATATATATTTTCTTGTTGGAGGTACTCAGACCAATCAAACAGTAATTGACTCTATGCTTTCTAATTATGAAGGCGTAGTCGCAGCTGAGACAGGTCACGTGGCTGTACACGAAGCTGGAGCAATAGAGTATAGCGGACACAAGGTCATTACTATACCAAATCATGATGGAAAAATCGACGCAGGCGAGTTAAAACAACTAATAGCCGATCATTATAGCGACGGCAGCTGCGAGCACATGGTTCATCCAGGCATGGTATATATTTCATATCCAACAGAGTATGGAACAATATATACTAGAAAAGAACTTGAAGACATTTCTTCTATATGTAAAGAATACGATATACCTTTATTTATAGATGGGGCTAGATTAGCATATGGCCTAGCAGCCCAGAATGATTTGACAATGGCAGACATAGCTGCATTATCAGATGTATTCTATATTGGTGGAACAAAGGTTGGCGCATTATTTGGAGAAGCAGTGGTATTTACAAAAGGCAATACTCCAAAGCATATAATCACACAGATTAAACAACATGGAGCTCTTCTTGCTAAAGGTAGATTACTGGGCGTTCAGTTTGATGCATTGTTTACAGATGATTTATATATGAATATGGGTAAATCAGCAGTAGAGCATGCTAATACGATTAGAGAGTACCTTAAGGAAAAAGGGTATACCTTCTATATAGATAACCCTACTAATCAAATATTCGTTGTAATGAGTAATAAAGAATTAGATGTGCTTAAAACAAAGCTGGAATATGGCTTTTGGGAAAAGTATGATAATACACATACTGTTATTAGAATAGCCACTAGCTGGGCTACTAATTCTGATCAGGTAGAAGAGCTTAAAAAAATCCTTTAAAAATGAAAAAAATGGTTGACGGTTGGCAGTCTGTTTGATATCATAAACGAGCTGTCGCAAACGTGTGGTATAAAAGCGAGAAAAGCTAGTAAATATCACTAAAAATAGCGACACAAAAATAGTAAAAACTCCTTGACAAAAGCTTGTCTCGGTGATACTATTAACAGGCTGTCGCCGATAAGCATTATAGCTTGAAAGCACAGCAAAAAATAGTAAAAAAGTGCTTGACAAAATGCCTTGCAGATGATACTATTTACAAGCTGACTCAAATGAGTCGCAGCCCTTGATTTTCCTAAGAAAATCAAGAAAAATAAATTTAAAAAGTTGTTGACAAAAAGCTTCAATCGTGATAATATAAACGAGTTGCTGCTAAGGGCAA
>JAILKL010000024.1 GCA_024693775.1 Pseudobutyrivibrio sp. | reverse complement strand
GCTGTTCCAAAGAACAAGAAGACTGTAGAAGCACTTGGCCTTAGAAAGGTCAACAAGACCGTTGAGCTTCCTGATAACGATAGCGTTCGTGGAATGCTTAGAATGGTCAATCACTTAGTAAAAGTTGAAGAAATTTAATAGAAGGAGGTGCCATAATGGATTTATCTAACTTACAGCCAGCAGAGGGCTCAAAGCACAGTGATAATTTCAGAAGAGGCCGTGGACACGGTTCAGGTAATGGCAAGACTGCTGGTAAGGGTCATAAGGGACAGAAGGCTCGTTCAGGCGGAAGCACTAGACTTGGATTCGAAGGTGGACAGATGCCTTTATACAGACGTCTTCCTAAGCGTGGTTTCAAGAATAGAAATACAAAGGAAATCGTTGGTATCAATGTTTCTTATTTAGAGAGATTTGATAATGGTGCTACTGTAACTGTTGAGACACTTATCGAAAGTGGAATCATCAAGAACCCTCGCGATGGCGTTAAGATTCTTGGCAACGGTGAGCTTACAAAGAAGCTTACTGTTCAGGCTAATGCATTCAGCGCTAGCGCAAAGGAGAAGATTGAGGCCTTAGGCGGAACTGCAGAGGTGATCTAATGTTTCAGACACTACGCGATGCTTTTAAAATTAAAGATTTAAGAAGACGAATTGGTTTTACATTTTTAATGCTTGTTGTTGTCCGACTTGGAAGCTTGCTTCCAGTGCCGGGCATCAACGGTAGTGCCTTTAGCAGTCTTTTCGCGGATAGTGACAGTGCATTGAACTTTTTTGATTCAATCACTGGTGGTTCTTTTTCATCAATGTCCGTCTTCGCTCTGAACATCACACCATACATCACATCTTCTATCATTATGCAGTTGTTAACAATTGCATTTCCTAAGCTAGAAGAGATGCAGCGTGATGGAGAAGCTGGTAGAAAAAAGATGACACAGATTACTCGTTATCTTACTATCGCTTTGGCACTTGGCGAGTCAATTGCAATGGCAATTGGTTTTGGTAGAAGCGGATACTTAGTATCTTATTCAATTCCATATATCAATTATGTACTTGTAGTTGCGGCATTGACTGCTGGCTCAGCAGTTCTTATGTGGATTGGTGAGCGTATTACAGAACAGGGTATTGGTAACGGTATTTCAATAGTACTTATTATCAATATTATTAGTAGAATTCCTAGTGATTTAACTACTCTTTATACTCAGTTTATGGAGGGTAAGACAATTCCAAAGGCAACACTTGCTGGCGTAATTATCGCTGCAATTATTATTGCCCTTGTTGTATTTGTTGTAATTCTTCAGAGTGCAGAGAGACGTATTCCTGTTCAGTATTCAAACAAAATTCAAGGCAGAAGACAGGTTGGTGGTAATTCCTCTGTGATTCCTATGAGAGTCAATACAGCTGGTGTTATCCCAGTTATCTTCGCTCAATCATTACTTCAGACACCTATCATGCTTGTGCAATTATTTGCAAAGAATGGTGTTTCTGGTGTTTGGGGCCAGATATTAAATGGCATGAATCAGTCATATTGGTTTAATCCAAGCAATTGGATTTACACAATAGGCGCTGTAGTTTATGTATTACTTATCATTGGATTCGCTTATTTCTATACAGAGATAACATTTAATCCACTTGAGATTGCAGAAAACTTAAAGCGTTCAGGCGGATTTATTCCTGGTATCCGTCCAGGAAAGCCAACCTCTGATTATCTTACATCTATTCTTAGACATGTAATTTTTATCGGAGCAATTGGTCTTGCTATTGTAGCATTACTTCCTATCATCTTTAATGGTTTATTCGGAGCTAATGTTTCATTTGGTGGTACATCAATCATTATTATTGTTGGTGTTATCGTTGAAACATTAAAGCAGGTTGAATCACAGATGATGGTTCGTAATTACAAAGGATTTTTAAATGATTAAATAAATCACTGAAGGAGATACGTGGCTTGCCGCGTATCTCTTAAGGTGTTTTTATATGTTTTTTATTACTAGATTTAGAAAATAATCATCTCAGCAGGAGGGTGAATAAATGAAGATTATAATGTTAGGTGCACCTGGTGCGGGCAAAGGAACACAGGCTAAGCAGATAGCTGCTAAGTATGAAATTCCTCATATCTCTACAGGTGATATATTCCGAGCTAACATTAAAAATGGAACTGAGCTTGGCAAAAAAGCTAAGGAATACATGGATCAAGGTTTGCTTGTTCCAGATGAACTTACATGTGATCTAGTTATGGACCGTATTGCACAGGATGATGCAAAAAATGGATTTGTATTAGATGGTTTCCCAAGAACAATTCCACAGGCAGAGGCTCTTGATGCTGCACTCACAAAAATTGGTGAGGCTATGGATTATGCTATTGACGTAGACGTTCCTGATGAAAACATCATTAACAGAATGTCAGGTCGTAGAGCTTGTCTTAACTGTGGCGCTACATATCATATTGTATCTATCCCACCAAAAAAAGAAGGCGTATGCGATACATGTGGTAGCCAGTTAGTACTTAGAGACGATGATAAGCCAGAAACAGTTAAGAAGAGATTAGATGTATATCATGATCAGACACAGCCACTTATCGATTACTATAAAGGTAAGTCAATTTTAAAGTCTGTTGATGGTACACAGCCAATGGAAAAGGTTTTTGAAGATATCATTGCTATTTTAGGAGAGTAGATGTCACAGACGATTACTATTAAAACTAAAGAAGAAATTCAATTGATGAGAGAAGCTGGAAAAATTCTAGCGCAGGTACACGAAACTCTTGCAAAGGAGATTCACGAGGGTATGTCAACACTTGATGTTGATAAGCTCGGTGAAGAAGTAATAAGAAGCTATGGCTGTGAGCCAAACTTTAAAGGTCTTTATGGATATCCTGCAAGCGTATGCGTATCAGTAAATGACGAAGTTGTTCATGGAATTCCAACCGATGATCATATTCTTATGAATGGTGATATTGTTAGCTTAGACACTGGAGTTCTTTACAAAGGATATCACAGTGATGCAGCTCGTACAGTTGGTGTTGGTGAGATTAGCGAAGAGGCTAGACTTTTAATAGAAAGAACTCGTCAGTCATTCTTCCAGGGAATGAAGTTTGCTACAGCAGGCAATCATTTATATGATATTTCTGGAGCGATTGGCAATTATGCTGAAAGCTTTGGTTATGGCGTTGTTAGAGATTTAGTTGGTCATGGAATTGGTACTTCACTTCATGAGGCACCAGAAATTCCAAATTTCAAGCGTGGGTTCAGAAAAGGACCAAAGCTTAAGGCAGGTATGACACTTGCTGTTGAACCAATGATTAACCTCGGAGGCCCAGATGTTGCTTGGATGGATGATGAATGGACAGTTGTTACAATGGATGAGACACTTTCAGCACATTATGAAAATACAATTGTTATTACAGATGGTGCGCCAGAAATTCTCACACTCACTCCTTCAGAGCTTGCTCATCCGGAGGGAAATACATGGATTTAGTTCTTGCAACATCAAAAGCTGGTCATGATAAAAATCATGTATATGTAATTGTAAATGAGGATAATGAATTTTACTTTTTAGCAAATGGCGATACAAAAACAATTGCAAATCCTAAAAAGAAAAAGAAGATTCATTTGCAGTTAATAAAGAATATTCCTTCTGATGTGATGGAAGAAGTCAAATCAGTTCAGGAACTAAATGATGTAACAATCAAAAGAATTCTTAAAGTTTATAATAGGAGGAACAAAAATGTCTAAAGCAGACGTAATTGAAGTAGAGGGAGTTGTAGTAGAAAAGCTTCCAAACGCAATGTTTAAAGTAGAGCTTGAAAATGGTCATCAGATTTTAGCACACATTAGTGGCAAGCTCAGACAGAACTACATTCGTATATTACCTGGTGATAAGGTAACAATCGAAATGAGTCCTTATGATCTTTCAAAAGGAAGAATTATTTGGAGAGATAAATAATCGTAATTTTCTTAAATTATCAAATAATTTGTTATTGACATACTAATAAACGCCCACTATAATATTAAGCGGACGTTTTTGGAATGTTCAAATAAAGATTGACCACAACCCTTGAGTGAAAGGGGCATGGAAAGGAGGAAAATCGTGAAAGTAAGATCTTCTGTAAAGCCTATGTGCGAGAAGTGCAAGGTCATCAAAAGAAAGGGTAGCATTCGTATTATTTGCGAAAACCCAAAGCATAAGCAGCGTCAGGGTTAATTTTTGACGGCTTATTTTGCATTTATTATGTGCGGCTGCAGTCTAAATAGTATCTAATTTAGGCTGTTCATAATAAACAGACCCATCATACCGGGGTCGAATTGGAGACAAGATATAGGGATACACACATTTCAGGCCGAGGATTCGGAGCTGTATTGCTTATATCGCTTATTAATTGAGAAATTTTATGGAGGTGTAAACACACATGGCTCGTATTGCAGGTGTAGATTTACCAAGAGACAAGAGAATTGAAATTGGTTTAACTTACATTTACGGAATTGGTA